>CABUZE010000167.1 GCA_902495955.1 uncultured Collinsella sp.
CGCCGTGAATATCGCCCGTCACATAGACTGTCATCGGATCACCACTTCCCTGTAAGTCGCTAGCCCACATTCTGCACGATCACTAAGCCGACCGTTCCAGCCCTTCCATCCCTTAGGGCTTACCCTTCGTTTTTCCATCCAAACGGGTCAAGCACCCAAAAAACCAGATCGAGCACGCCGCCGGTCATCATGGCGCCGACAAGAGCCATGCAAACGTGCAGGGAACTGGCACTTCGGAGCACATCAAACGGCCCCAGAACAGCCAGCAGCGCGACCGTTGCACCGGCAAGGCACAGCGCGAGGCACGGCCCCGCGTTCTTGACGCACTTCTTTGCGAGATGCTTGGTGTTATCACTCATCGATATCGAACTCCTTAGAGGACCGTTGTTTGGGTACATGCCGCCGCGGCAGAGCAGGGCGGCAGGGTAAGTGTCACATGTCGTGCGGACATCAATGGAGAAACCGCCTGCTCGACCAACCCTTGGCGCCGTTTTGCACCGGCACCCCATCCCCCCGCTATCGAGGTCTAATACTTTTCCCGAGAAGTGAACGGCTGTTTTTGGACCCCTGAAACAGCCGCATTTTTCGGCGGCAAAATCGTGGGATTTCAGCATTGAAACCGCAGGAAACGGCACCTTTAAAGTGTCGATGCTTCGGGGGTCCGTTTTAGCTCGTTCACTTTTCGGGAAAAGTATTAGGCTTCGCTGCTAGCTATCCAAAAAGACACCTTTCCCTTCCCCACCGCCACCCAAAAACTCATCCAACATTAATCTTGGCTCAAGAATCGCTTAATCTATAACCTGCACTATGGAGTTCGACCAAGGGCGGGGCGGCGCCACGCAGGCCGCCGAACGCAACGCTCGCGCCCGGGCAGATCGCCCGGCGTCGCGCCCATCGAACGAAAGGACAGGTCATGGACGACCTCGAAAAAGTTGAAACCATCCGCACCAAGTGCAACGTGAGCTACACCGATGCCAAGGCCGCGCTCGACGCCGCCGACGGCAACGTCCTGGATGCCATCATTTGGCTCGAGTCGCAGGGCAAGACGCAGACCACGTCGGCGCACGCCACCACCGAGTCCGAGCCGGTCGATGAACCCTCGGCCGAGATGGTCGCCGCGCAGGCCGCCTACGAGAAGTCGAGCGAAAAGACCGACTTCTCCAAGAAGATGGACAGCGTGTGGGAGTACCTCAAAAAGCTCTTCCGCCTGAGCCTGGACACCAAGTTTATCGCCACGCGCCGCGATGCGATCATCCTCAACATTCCCATCCTGATCCCCATCGTCGCGCTGTTTGCCTGGGGCGCCACGATATGGCTGATGTTGATTGGCCTGTTCTTTGGCATGCGCTACCGCATCGACAGCGACGGCGACGTGCCCGGCAGCATCAACAACCTCATGAATCACGCCGCCGACGCCGCGGACGATATCAAGCAAAATCTGAACGACGACAAATAATCGCAGACGGGGGCACGCATGGCACGGATTCTGATCGTAGAGGACGAGGAGAAAATCGCCCGCTTTGTGACGCTCGAGCTGGAGCACGAGGGCTACCAGGTGGAGCACGCCGCCGACGGCCGCACCGCCGTTGACCTGGCGCTGGAGCGCGACTACGATCTGATTCTGCTCGACGTGCTGCTGCCGCAGCTCAACGGCATGGAGGTCCTGCGGCGTGTCCGCAAGCACAAGGATGTGCCAGTGATCATGGTCACCGCGCGCGATGCCGTGATGGACAAGGTGGCCGGGCTCGACGCCGGCGCCGACGATTACCTGACCAAGCCGTTTGCGATTGAGGAGCTGTTCGCACGGATCCGCGTGGCGCTGAAGCGCTCGGAGGCCGTGCGGGCGGCTTCGGGCGTTGGTGGCGCCGGTGCCAGGGCTGGCGTAGCGAGCGGCACGGCCGCCGGTATCGCCACAATGTCCCCGGCAACCGACACGGCCCAGACCGCTGCCACGCCCTCCCCCGCCACACTCACCGTGGGCTCCGTTGCGCTCGACCCCGATCGCCGCGAAGTCACGGTCGGCGGCTCGCCCATCGCGCTCACGGCCCGCGAGTTCGATGTCCTCGCCCTGCTTATGGCGCATGCCGGCACCGTGCTCACGCGCGAGCGCATCGCGCATGAGGCGCTGGGCTACGACTACGTGGGCGACACCAACAACGTCGATGTGCACATCGCACATTTGCGCGCCAAGATCGAGGACGCCGGCGGTGTCCGCATCATCCAGACCGTGCGCGGGGTGGGCTATGTCTGCCGTGCGTAACGCCGAGGCCAAGCGCGTCACCTCCATCGCCCGCGCCATCAACTGGGGCTATATGTGGCGCCGCCTGGTGAGCTACGTCTGGCTCGATCTGTTGCTGTTGGTTATTACGGTGGCGATCCTCGTCTATGGATACAACCAGACGCTGCCCAACGGCGCGTTTACCGCAGGATGGATCCCCAGCGCCACCGTTCGCGGCATGTCGCTGACGCCCGCGCGCGGCTGGGACCTGACAACGCTCACCTATACCGTCGAGCTTGCGCGTACCACCAAGACTTTCCCCCTCGCGCAGGACCTCGTCACGCTATGGCCTCTCTACCTTGTCGTTGTGGGTTGGCAGGTCATCAGCGTGCTCAACATGCTCGGCGGCGCCCGACGCGTACGCCGCACCATGGCACCGCTCAACGACCTTGCCTTGCGCGTGGACGAGCTCGGCCGCATGCAGCTCTCCGGCGGCAAGATGGAAACACTGGAGCAAGCCATCGAGCGCGCAAGCGTCGACTCGCCGAGCGTCACTACCGGCGACGCCGACCTGGCAAGCATCGAGGTTGCACTCAACCGCCTACTGCGCCAGATGCAAGAGGCCAAACTGCAACAGATGCGCTTTGTCAACGATGCGAGCCACGAGC
>CABUZE010000168.1 GCA_902495955.1 uncultured Collinsella sp.
CAATCGCTGGTGCCCTCAAAGACATCCTGCTTGTAGGGATTGCGGCCGAGCTTCTTGGCGCGGTAGGCGATGTAGATGATCGCGGCGACGTTGGCGACCAGTGCGGCGATCGAGACCGCGGTAGCGGCGCCGGGGTCGAGCGTGGAGTGGGTCACAAAGATGGACTCCTCCTGGAAGTACGGGAACACCTGGGCAAACATGCACCAAATGGCCAGCGTAAAGGCGCGGTTCTGGATCCAGCCGCCCTTGTTCCAGATAAAGGCGGCGACGGTGGGCGCCAGCAGCAGCGCAAAGCCGCAGAACCAGGAGTGGGTGGGCAGGCAGTTGTAGGTGTAGCAGAAATTCCAGATATCGTAGGCGATGATGTAGACCCAAGTCATGTCGGGCCACAACATGTCGGTCTGATCCTCGGAGGCGTAGACGCTCCACCAACCGGTCATGCAGAAGATGTTGATGAGACCGGCAATGCCGTTGAACACGTTGTTCCAGCCGGCAAGCTGCGTGGCACCCTCGGAGGTGACCCAGGTGGACTGGCCCAGGACAAAGAAGTGATAGGCGCTCTCGAAGTCGGACACGACGGCGATCATGATGTTGATGGCGACGATCACAAACGGCCACGCGCGGAACCAATGCGCCTTGCCGATCTTGCCCCACTGGTACTTAATGGCAATGAAGCCCCAGCAACCGGCCAGCGCCGCGTACACCTTGGCGTAGTGGAACCAGCTGTTCTGGTACACATGGGTGGGGTTGGTGAGCGCCCACTCGGCACCCTGCGAAACGCCCACGGCGATGGCGACGCAGTAGATGGTCATGGCCAGCGGAGCCACGCCAAAGATGATTGCCGCGCCCAGCTTGGTGCGGCGGCCGACCTCGTTGAGCACGATCAGGCCAATAAAGACCATGGCCCAGCCGGCCCAGTGGATAAGGGCATCGCTACCCCAAACATCGAACAGCATGCCGCTCTCCTTTCACACGCCCGCGGCCCCTCTTCTGATCGCGGGCAGTTTGGCCAAATGTCGTCAGTTCTGGGGCTTGCGCTCCGGATACTTGGCGGTATAGCCCTCGATGTGGAGTGTTGAGGCGATGATTTCCTTGACCGTCTCGTCGGGCACATCGGGGTGCGTGCGGATATACATCAACAACCCCATGATGAGGGTGTAGAACGTCTCGTAGACATGGTCGATGCGTAGCTCATGATGGGCGACAAAGTCCACCACGGTGGTGTCGCAGATATACTGCGCCACGCGCTGGACCACGTTGTGCAAAAAGCCGCCGTAGAGCGCGCCGCTGCTGGAGGTGAGCGTACTCGGCAGCTCGTGGCCGCTGGCGACCAGGCGCTTAAAGAGCGGGGCGACGGTGTCGAGCGCGCCCTCGATATCGCCGACGGTGCGGTCGGCGTTCCACTGCTCGAGTTCGGAGATAAAGCCGTCGATCGCCTCGTCCATAACAGCGGTGACGGCGGCGTCCATGTCGGCGAAGTAGTGGTAGAACAATGAACGCGTGCAGCCGGCTCGCTTGGTCACGGCCGATACCGATAGGTGGGATACGCCCAGCTCGGAGCTTACGGTGCGCACGGCATCGAGGATCTCGCGACGGCGTTCGTCGCCCGTCAGGCGCTTTGCCGCGCTATCGGATGCGGGAACGGCATCGACCACAGAGGTATCTGCTGTGTTGTTGCCCATGTTTTTGCCGCCTTTCATCCTCTTTTGCCTGACCGTTCGCCTAACAGTCTTGAATATTGTTGACGGTTCGTCAATACTATTTTTGACACAATGTCAACAATGGCGGGTGAACGGCATGGGGGCATGCCCGGCCTGCAAAAAAAGAGGGGCGCCGCGGTCCCGCCGGGCTGTGGCAAGAGAAGGGACAACCATGATTCTCAACGGACCGGGGATTAGCTACACCGAGCCCGACATCGGTTCGGAGTTCGTGCCGCCGCTGCCGGAGCATCCGCGTGAGGCCATCGTCAAACTGTGCGAGCACTGCACCAACCGTCTGCTGCATCGCGATGAGCTGCTGGGCTACGAGTACTGGTCGTTTGCCGAGGCCGCAACCGACGAGCAGGCCGAAATGCTCTGCAAGATGAAGATGCGCCGCCCCTATACGCTGCCCGAGATGGTCAAGCTCACCGGCATGCCCGAAGCCGATATCGAGAAGATGCTCGACGACATGAGCTACACGGGTCTGCTCGAGTACAACTGGGAAAACCCCGAGCGCGCCAAGCAGTGGGTGCTGCCCATGCTGGTGCCGGGTTCCGCCGAGTTCCTCAACATGCGCGTGAGCCAGCTCGAGGAGCACCCGGTCTATGCCAAGTTCTTTGAGCAGGCGTCCAAGGGACCGCTGTCCAAGGCCACGCCGATGGTGCCGCCCGGAGGCGCCGGTATCGGCATGCATGTCATTCCGGTCGAGAAGGCTATCGACGCCGCGAGCACCTCGGTGCCGATCGAGCATATCGAGCATTGGCTCGACAAATACGATGGCAAATATGCCGCTAGCACCTGCAGCTGCCGCGCGAGCCGTCGCGTGATGGGTGAGGGCTGCGCCGACGACCCGGCCGATTGGTGCATCGCCGTGGGCGATATGGCCGACTACGTGGTTGAGACCGATCGTGGCCATTACGTGACCCGCGACGAGGTTTACGACATCCTGCGCCAGGCCGAGGACAACGGCTTTGTGCACCAGATCACCAATATCGACGGCGAGAACAAGATCTTCGCCATCTGCAACTGCAACGTCAACGTGTGCTACGCCCTGCGCACCTCGCAGCTGTTCAACACGCCCAACCTGTCGCGCTCGGCCTATGTTGCCAAGGTCGAGAAGGACAAGTGCGTTGCCTGCGGTCGCTGCGTTGAGGTGTGCCCGGCCGGCGCCGCC
>CABUZE010000169.1 GCA_902495955.1 uncultured Collinsella sp.
ATTGTAGCGTCCTGTTGCCACTTTGCTAGGCTAAAGCGCCATAGATTTTTGGGCATGCCTTAATCTCTACTTTTGGAGCGATTTGGGCCGCTGACGGTATCGCTGGGCGATGTGCTCGCGCGGACGGGGCCGCTCGTTGTACCATAGCTGCAACTGACTCGTAAGGAGCATCCATGCCCATTCGCATTCCCGACGCCCTCCCTGCCGCCGCGCAGCTCGAGAGCGAGAACATCTTTGTCATGACCGAGTACCGCGCGCTGCACCAGGACATTCGTCCGCTGCGCGTGCTCATCCTCAACCTCATGACCTCCAAGTTCTCCACCGAGACGCAAATCATGCGCAAGCTCTCCAACACGCCGCTGCAGGTGGAGGTGGACCTGCTGCGCACCAAGACGCACGAGGCCACGCACGTAAGCGCCGGCCACCTGGAGACGTTCTACCGCACGTTCGACGACATCCGCGACATCCACTACGACGGCCTGATCATCACGGGCGCGCCGGTGGAGCAGATGCCGTTCGAAGAGGTCGACTACTGGCCCGAGCTCTGCCAGATCATGGATTGGTCCACCACGCACGTGCACTCTACGCTGCACATTTGTTGGGGCGCGCAGGCGGGGCTCTACCATCATTACGGTATCCAGAAGTACGACCTGCCGGCAATGGCGAGTTGAGTGTTCGAGCATTATCTGGTGAAGCCGCAAAGCCCGCTGGTCCGCGGCTTTGACGACCGTTTCTATGCCGTGCATTCGCGCAACACCGATGTGCGCCGCGAGGACGTGGAGGCCGAGCCGCAGCTTGAGGTTGTGGCCGTGTCCGACGAGGTGGGCCTGTACATCGTCAAGTCGACCGACAGCCGTCGCTTCTTTGTCTTTGGCCATCCCGAGTACGATACCGACACGTTGCGCCTGGAGTACGAGCGCGACGTGAAGCGCGGACTCAACCCCCAGGTTCCGGCGCATTACTTCCCGAATGACGACCCCACGGCCGAGCCGCGCAACGTCTGGCGCAGCCAGGCTCAGTTGCTCTACACCAACTGGCTCAACTACTACGTCTACCAGACCACGCCCTACGACCTGGCCCGCGCCGGCGAGGAGCACTAGGCCGTCGGGAGGTGCGCCAGCCGTTAGGCGCTGACGATGTGGGGCAGCGGCAGGTCGTGGGCGTCGGTGGGAACGTGGCCGACGCGCTGTTCGTCAAAGGCGATGCCGACGATTTGGCATGCGGGCGAGAGCATGGGCAGGTAGCGGTCATAGCAGCCGCCGCCGTAGCCTAGGCGCGTGCCGGTGCGGTCGAATGCCACGAGCGGCACGACGATTATGTCGAGAGCTTCGGCAGGCACGATAGGGAAGCGGCCGCTGTCGATGTCCATGGCCGCGAAAGCCCGTGTGGGGTGGGCGATAAACGGAGCCGCGGACGCATCGTCGGCGGCAACTGCCCGCATACACATGCGCTGGCCACAAGCTGTGGCTTCGGCTGCCGAGAGCATGCACGGATAGGCCACGCGCCAGTCGCGTTTGGCGGCCGCCGCGGCAAACGCGGCAGGATTGACTTCGGAACCCATCGCGGCATAGACGGCAACGGTGTGCGGTGCCGCGGGATCCGCGCGCCCCAGCAGCTCAGCCAGCCGCGCACAGATATCAGCAGACTTCGCCGCCCGCACATCCAAATCAATCGCATCGCGCCGGGCAATCACCGCTCGCCGCAATTTAGCCTTGTCCATCCCAACCTCCTCTAGCAAACCTGCCAAAAAGGGACAGGTTTATTTTGGCGGGTTTTATCTGGGTAAACAGCAAAAACAACCACGAAGGGGACACATGCACCTTCGTGGCGGTCTGTGCCGTGATGGGCGTCTGCGGCGGTTTGTCTCGATCTGTAACAGTAACTCGGCAAAATTGGACTTAGATGTTACAGATTGAGACAAAGAGCTAGTGCCGTTCGGGAACGTCTTGATCTGTAACATCTGGAGCCGATATTGCCGTCTAGATGTACAGATCGAGACAAACCGCCGCGGTGGGCTGCGCCGCCTCGCCCAAGCCGCAGAAAAAGGTAGATTTCCGGGCATGTCCCAAAAATCTACCTTTGTTGTGGTTAGCCCAGCAGGGCGATGACGTCGCGGCCGCCAAAGACGCAGGTGGGTGACTCGGCTGCGATGCGCGTTACGTCGGCGCCGAGCGAGCGAAGCTCACCGGGCGTGGCGGCGAGCATCTGGGCGCGGCGCTCCTCGCGCGCATGCGGATCGAGCCCGGCCAGGTAGGTCGTGTTGCGGCGCTTGGTGAGCGCGTACGGCTTCACCGGCGCGTCCATGCCGCTCACGCAGCTCACGATAAAGCCCTCAAAGGCGGCCTCGTCGGGATCAAAGCTGCCGAGCCATTCGCCCGCGCGCGCCACGCGCTCAATCGAGGGGTCGATTGCCGGGTCGCGGTAGGTGTAGAACGCCGCCTGACGCTCGCCGGCCGCGCGGAATCCGCAGCCGTACGCACCGCCCTTCACGCGGATCTCGTTCCACAGGTAATCGTAGGAGAGCGCGTTGGCAGCCACGGCCCAGGCGCCCGTCACGTCGATGCCCAGGCGACGCGGGTCGCACGCGCTTGCCGCAAAGCAGATATCGCTGGGGATGACGAAAGCCTCGTGGCGGTCGCGCGGCGTCGGCACCACGAGCGCGTTGCGGCCGGCATCGGTGCCGTCGCCAGCGCCCAGTCCCAGGTCGCCCGCGGCATCCCAGTACGCGTCAAAGTCCTCGTCGCTGCCGGTAAAGCTCGCCATGCAGCCATCGGCCACAAAGATGCGGTCTGCCAGCGCGGCAAGCTTGGCGCGCAGGTCGTCCAGTCGCTCGTCAAAGTGCTCGAGCAA
>CABUZE010000170.1 GCA_902495955.1 uncultured Collinsella sp.
CGAGAGCGCCTTTTTCATCCAACGGTTGAACTCGATGCGCTTGGTCCACCAACGGTGGCAGCTGCCCGCCTTGTCCGTGGGAGCCAGCGGCGAGCCGTCGCGATCGTAGAAATAGCCGCTCTTGACCAAGATCGGCAAGCCCTGACGCGTCTGCTGCCCCAACGCATAGGTCGCGCGCTTCATAAAGTCGGCGTCGATGACAGTCTCATCGTCATCCAAAAAGATAACCGCGTCATGCCCCAGCACAGCGGCACAGGCTAGCCCCATGTTGCGGATGGCGCCGTAGCCTCGCAGGCTCACGCACTCGCCCGAACCCTTGGGCGCGATCTGAGCAACCCGGTCTGCGATGCGCGAGGCCTGGGTGTTGGTGACAACGGTGACCTTGAGCGTGGGATGCGCGTCGACAATCTCGTGCACGCGCAGCGACACATCGGCTGTGGCAGAAACGGGACAGACCACCAAAAGGATGATGCGCGGGATGTCACGTACCTGCTCAAGCGAGGCCAGGCAGCGGTCGAGTTCGGGATTGTCGGCGTTGAGTCGCGTCGAATGGTCATAGGTGCCAGGGGCGTTTGCGCAAGCGTCATCGCCCGCCCAATACGTTGGAATCACGACCGTGGCGTTCATGCCTTACCCTCCCTGCAACACAAAAACGGGACGCCGCCAAACACAGGCGACGCCCCGCGACCTAGCTGATTCCATCATACCCACTTGGGCAAATCATTGCTCGCAAGTCGCAATGTTTATTGCGGATAACCCCAAAAGAGTACCGTGGACAGGCACAATAGCCGCTCGCTCCTATGCGGCATGCTCTGCCGCCCGAGTCATGCGGGACAGGCGAACCAGCAGCATAAAGCCAACGACCAGCAGCACACCAATGGAAAGGACGCCCAGCGACGGGTTGCCGGTCAGCGAGGTGACGACCGACACCAGGAAGGTGCCCATAACGCTTGCATAACGACCAAAGATGTCAAAGAAGCCGTAGTACTCGTTGGACTTTTCCTTGGGGATAATGCGGCCAAAGTAGCTACGGCTGAGCGCCTGCACGCCGCCCTGGAACAGGCCGACCATAATGGCAAGCACCCAGAATTCAAAGGCGGTCTTTAGGAAGAACGCGGCGAACAGCACAATGCCCATGTAGGCGGCGACCGCCACCAGGATCATGTTGAGCGTGCCCACGCGTCCGGCGAGCTTGCCGTAGATGATGGCGGACGGAAAGGCCACGAACTGCGTAACGAGCAGCGCCAGCACCAGCTGCGTCGAATCGATGCCCAAGGCCGATCCGTAACTGGTGGCCATGGAAATGACCGTGTGCACACCGTCGATATAGAAGAAGAACGCGATCATGTAGACCAGCACGGTCTTGTTGTGGGCGATCTCGCGCATGGTGTGTCCGACCTCGGAGAACACACCGCCCACGATGTGGCCGATAGTGTCCTCGGGACCGCGCTCGCGACCGTACTTTTGCTTATAGGTGCGAATGAGCGGCAGGGTAAAGATGAGCCACCAGGCACCAGTGATGATAAACGACAGACGCGTTGCCAGCATGGTGGGGACGCCAAGAGCGGGGCCACCCATGATGAGCGCCAGGCAGATGACGAACGGCACGGTGGAACCGATATAGCCCCAGGCATAGCCCGAGCTGGACACGGCGTCCATGCGCTCGTCGGTCGTAATGTCGGGCAGCATGGCGTCGTAGAACGTCATAGAAGAGTTAAGGCCGATGGTGCACAGCACGTACACGGTCAAAAATGCCATGGCGGACATTGGGATAGCCTGCGCCAGGCAAAGCACCAGGCCCGTGAGGAAGAAGCCCAAGAAGAACTTGATCTTGTTGCCTGCGTAGTCAGCAAGCGCGCCCAGAATGGGCATGAGCATGGCAATGACCAGCGAGGCGATCGTCTGCGCATTGCCCCAGGCGACCACCAGGTCGGCCGAGGAAGCGCCGGTATTGATGGCGTTAAAGTAAATGGGCACCACCGAGGTATTGAGCAGCACAAGGGCCGAATTGCCCACATCATACATAACCCAGTTACGCTCGAGCTTGGTGTATTTCATGGACAGGGACCCTTCGTATTCGCCCGATATGCAGTTAGTTCATCGTACCCCAATTGTCCAGAACCGCCGGTAAGGATTCGGCAAAGGGGCACGCACGGGCCCTATTCCTCGCGGTCGAACTCCTCATCGGCTTCGAGCACGCGACCGCTGTAGTTGACGTGACTGGTCACGGCATCCATGTCACCGGTCTCGATAAAACGTGCGACCGTGCACTCGTAATCGACCAGCGCGCGATCAAAGACCTCGGGGAAACTCTCGTTCGAGACCTCGTCGGTAAAGGGATTCTTCCATGTCAGATGGCCCAGGTTACCGGTGCGCTCGGGCAGCTCCGTCGTCACGCGATGGGCAAGGCCGTCGAGCAGCGAGTAGTCGTGCACCAAGCCCTCAACCAGCGAGATCGCGCGCGTCTTTGCGGAGCCGGCCGGCTCAATCGCGCGGTAAAGTCGCTGCATATTGGCAACGGCAGCACCGTACTCCCCCGCCGGAATGTCAATGCCGTACACGCGTCCGGCAACATAGCTCATCAGCACGCCGGCCACGCGATTGATGCGATCGGTGGTGACGATCTCGCCCGCCGGCGGGTAATCGTCGACCGTAGCGCCATCGCGTTTAAGCTGCAGCATCAGTACATCCAGGTCGCTCTCGATCACGGCATGGACCTGACTGCTCGAATCCTCAAGCTCTGAATCGGACTCCACGATGCCAAACTGCTGCTCATAGACAAAGGGATGGGCGTTGCGGTCGAGCACGTAATGAGACAGTAGGCCCAGCGCA
>CABUZE010000171.1 GCA_902495955.1 uncultured Collinsella sp.
CTGGGTCTTGCCGTCGGGGCGCAGGTAGGACAGGGTGCCGTCGTGGCGCACGGCGGCCAGGCGCTCGGCCAGGCGGCTCGCCAGGTAGTGCGGCATGGGCATGAGGGTCTTGGTCTCGTTGGAGGCATAGCCAAACATCATGCCCTGGTCGCCGGCGCCGATCAGGTCGATCGGGTCGGTGGTGACGCCGGTCTGGGTCTCGAAGGACTCGTCGACGCCCTGGGCGATATCGGGCGACTGCTCGTGGATGAGGCTCATAACGCCGCAGGTATCGCAGTCAAAACCGAACTTTGCACGGTTGTAGCCAATGCGGCGGATAACGCCACGGGCAATTTCCTGCACGTCGACGTAGGCCTGGGTGCGGATCTCGCCGGCAACGATGACGGTGCCGGTGGTCACGAGGGTCTCGCAGGCGCAGCGGACGTTCTCAACGTTGGCGGGCACGCCGTTGGGTGCAATGTAGCCCTGCTCCTGCAGCTCTATTTCTTTAGCGAGGATTGCGTCGAGGACGGCGTCGCAGATCTGGTCAGCGATCTTATCGGGATGACCTTCGGGCACCGACTCCGACGTAAATACAAAGGACCCGTGTTGGGGCGGGATGGAACGAAGTTCTTCTGACATGATTGTCCTTTCAAAAACGTGTCCCGGCGACCGTTACCATTCCGCCGAGCTCTATATGCAAGGGCACATCATATCGCGTAAATCCAACATTCACACCCTTTCCGCACCTACTCATTGGGGACAGACTTAAATGACCAGCCTTAGGCGGCACTTGGGACACTCTTCAGCCAGCTCCGAAGAGTGTCCCCAACGACTAGTCGTTTAAGAACGTCCCCAATGACTGGTCATTTAAGTCTGTCCCCAATGAGTGGGTCGGTGCCCTTTGTGCGGAGGTTGCTTTGTTGCTTTATACTGATGCGGTTAGACATCCATCCTGCAATCGAGGAGATTTCCATGGCATCAGACGTTCGCGTCCGCTTTGCACCCTCACCCACGGGCAAGCTGCACATCGGCGGCGCCCGCACCGCTATCTATAACTGGGCTTTCGCCCGCGCAAACGGCGGCACGTTCATCCTGCGCATCGACGACACCGACCCCACCCGCTCCACCGACGAGAACACGCAGATCATCCTGCGCGCCATGCGTTGGCTGGGCTTGGACTGGGACGAGGGTCCCGAGGTGGGCGGCGACTATGGCCCCTACGCACAGACCGAGCGCCTGGACCTGTACAAGCAGGCCGCACAGAAGCTCTGGGACGAGGGCAAGGCCTACCCCTGCTTCTGCACCAAGGAGCAGCTCGACGCCGACCGTAAGGCCGCCCAGGAGCGCAAGGATCCCTTCCAGGGCTATCAGCGCCGCTGCCGCGATCTCGATCCCGAGGAGGCACGCCGCCGCATCGATGCCGGCGAGCCCTACGTCCTGCGCATCAAGGTGCCCGAGGACCGCGGTGACGTCGTCATCCACGATGCCGTCCACGGCGAGGTGACCTTCGACGCCAAGGAGCTCGACGACTTCGTCATCTTCCGCTCCGACGGCACGCCCACGTACAATTTCGCGACCGTCGTCGACGACGCCATGATGAAGATCACCCACGTCATCCGCGGCGACGACCATCTGTCCAACACCCCGCGCCAGGTCATGGTCTACGAGGCCCTCGGCGCGCCCGTGCCCACGTTCGCCCACATCTCCATGATCTTGGGTGCCGACGGCAAAAAGCTCTCCAAGCGCCACGGCGCCACCTCGGTGGAGGAGTACCGCGACGCCGGTTACCTGTCCGACGCCTTCGTCAACTACCTGGCACTGCTCGGCTGGTCGCTTGACGGCGAGACCACGATCATCCCGCGCGATGTCCTGGCCAGCAAGTTCTCGCTCGACCGCATCTCCAAGAACCCGGCGACCTTCGACCCCAAGAAGCTCGACTGGGTCAACGCCGAGTACATCAACGGCATGTCCGATGCTCAGTTTGCTGACGAGATTATGGTCCCCGAGCTGCACGAGGCAGGTCTCATCGAGGGCAACGTCGAGTACAGCGAGGATTGGATCGACGCGCTTGCCGCCATCGTCAAGCCGCGCACCAAGATGCCGGCCGACGCCGTGACCGTCGCCGCTCCCATCTTTGCCACGGCCGAGACGCTCGAGTATGACGAGAAATCCGTCAACAAGGGCCTGGCCAAGGAAGGCATGGGCGCCATTCTGGATGCCGCCAAGGCCGCGCTCGAGGGCGTGGACGAGTGGACGGCCGCCAACATCGACGCCGCGCTTGAGCCGCTGCCCGAGCAGATGGACCTCAAGAAGCGCGTGGTGTTCCAGGCCGTGCGCGTCGCCGTCTGCGGCAACATGGTGAGCCCCCCGCTGGGCGAGACCATGGCGCTCGTCGGTCGCGACGACTGCCTGGCGCGCATCGACCGCGCCCGTACGATGGCGCTGTAGCAGCTGCGTAAACGCATGTATCCGAGCCCCGTTCACCCGAGCGGGGCTCTTGTTTCTGTAGACGTATGGGATAGGAGGTGCTGGGGCCTTGGCCGAGCAACTGTCACTGTTTGGTTCGCCGGAACCTAAGGAAGCTCCGAAGTCCGCAGTCCCTTCCGCCGCCCCGGCGCAGCCCGAGCCCGCACCCGAACCCGTCGCCGCCTATGCGAGCGTAGTCCTTGACATCCCGACCCGTGCGCTGTCCGAGCCGTTTGCCTACAGCATTCCGCAGTCACTCGCCAACGACGCCCAGATCGGCTCCACCGTCCTAGTCCATTTTGGCAACCGCGCGGCCGCGGGCTACATCGTCGACATCGCGCCCGAGCTGGGCGACCTGCAAGGCAAC
>CABUZE010000172.1 GCA_902495955.1 uncultured Collinsella sp.
AATCCATAAGGGGCGAGCGCTGGGAGATGCCGGCGTTGTTGACGACTGTATCCAAGCCGCCCATGTCGGCTGCGGCCTGCGTAAAGGCCTCGGTCACGGCCTCGAGTGAGGTGAGGTCGCAGGAACGGCCCCAGACCTTGGCGTCGGGATAGGCGGCCGCCAGCTTCTCAACGGCCGCGGCGGCAGGCTCCTGGCGCGAGCCAAAGACAGTGACGGCAGCGCCTTCCTCGATAAAACGGCGGGCGATCGCATAGCCGATGCCGCGCGTGCCTCCGGTGATGATTGCTTTCTTGCCCTCGAGCAACATGGTGCTTCCTCTCATCGCGGGCGGACATACACGGCACAGCATAGCGGCGGCAAAATACAGCTGCCGTCGCATATCGGCAAACGGTATCCACGGTTGTTGACGAACGGTCAAGTTGTTCAAACGTTAGTCGACCACTTCGTGCAAAAGATGTAACTAAAAGGGGCTCCCATCCAATCGGATAGGAGCCCCTCATGCGTTATTTGATTTGCCGAGAATCGGGCTAGTTTGCCATGACGCCTTCGGTCCAGGCCTCGACGTTCTCGATGCGCAGGACGTTGGCGACCTCGGCCACGCAGTCGACGCTGACAAGCTCGGCGGCGGCAGCCTGGACGTCCTTCTCGAGCGCGCGGTGCGTCAGGAAGATGACCGAGCAGGCATCGCTGACACCCGATTTGCCGTCCTCGACCTGGTTGATGAGCGAGATCGAGATGTTGTGCTTGGCAAAGATGTCGACCGTCTCGGACAGGGCGCCCACGCGGTCGGCGACCTTCAGGCGCACATAGTACTTGGTCTGGAGCTCGTCCATGGGCTTAAAGGCGAGGTTGTGACCATAGGGCTCAATCTCGGGCAGCGGAGCCACACCGCGGCTGATCTGCTCGGAGAGCGACAGGATATCGCCCACGACGGCGCTCGCAGTGGGGAAGGAGCCTGCGCCGGCACCGTAGAACATGGTCTCGCCCACGGCGTCGCCTACCACGTAGACAGCGTTCATGGCGCCGTTGACCTTGGCAAGCATGTGGTCGGCGGGAATCAGCGTGGGGTGCACGCGGACGTCGACGCCGGCGTCGGTGTTGCGGGCGATGCCGAGCAGCTTAATGGTGTAGCCGAGCTCGCGGGCCTGGGCGATGTCCTCGGCGCCGATGGTACGGATACCCTGCTGGTACACATCGTCGGTGGTCACGCGGGTGCCAAAGCCGATGGAGGCGAGGATGGCCGTCTTGCTGGCGGCGTCGAAGCCGTCGACGTCGGCGGACGGGTCGGCCTCGGCATAGCCCTTGGCCTGCGCGTCGGCAAGCACGTCGGCGTAATCGGCGCCCTCGGCGTCCATGCGCGACAGGATATAGTTGGTGGTACCGTTGAGAATGCCGGCGATGGTCAGGATCTTGTTGCCCACCAGGTCGTGCTCGAGCGTGCTTACGATGGGGATGCCGCCGCCGCAACTGGCCTCGCACTTGATCTGCACGCCGCACGCACGGGCCTTCTCGGCAAGCGTCTCGACATGACGGCCCAGCAGGGCCTTGTTGGCAGAGACGACGTGCTTGCCGTTCTCGAAGGCGGTGGTAAAGATCTCGGTTGCGGGGTGCTCGCCGCCGATCAGCTCGACGACGATGTCGACGGCGGGGTCGGTGACGACATCGTGCCAGTCACTCGTAAAGGCCTCACGCTCAATACCGGCTGCCTCGGCCTGCTCCCAAGCAAGCGCGCAGGCGCGGGTCAGCTTAAGGTCGATGCCGTAGGCTGCCAGATACTCATCGTGGTGGCTCTTGATCAGACGGGCCACGCCGCCGCCGACGGTTCCCAGACCGATCAGGCCGACGTTCACGGTGCGCAGGGGTTCGCTCATAGATAGCTCCTTCGTGCATCTTATAGATGGATTAACCGATTACAGGTTGAGTGCATTCTAGCGTGAACCGAGAGCACGTGCTCGCCAGGCAACAGGAGTCGCACAAAACGGCACCCCCGAAACGCTGCGGAAACATTGGAAACATGCTCGCTACAAACGGAACTCCGTAACAAACTGTCAACGTTTGCGCCATAAGGTTTGCCCCGTACCGCAAGACGGCCGCACCGCGGCCAGCGAAAAAAGGGGGACACCATGTTCAACATCAACAGCACGCTCAGCCGTAGGAACTTTCTCGCCGGCGCCGCGGCGCTCGGCACCGCCGCCGCACTCGCTGGTTGCTCGTCGGGTGGCTCGGATGGCGGCTCCGCCGATGACGGCAAGACCTTTAAGATCGGTGTCATCGGCCCTCTGACCGGCGCCGCGGCAACCTATGGCGTTTCGGCCGAGAAGGGTGCCAAGCTCGCCGCCAAGGATTTCTCGACCAAGGACCTCAAACTCTCGCTTAAGTCCGAGGATGACGTCGCCGACGGCGAGAAGGCTATCAACGCCTTCAATACCCTGTGCGACTGGGGCATGCAGGCGCTCGTCGGCCCCGTCACGACTGGTGCCGCCGTCGCCGTCTCGGGTGAGATCGCCGACGATATGCTCATGGTCACGCCTTCGGCCTCGTCGCTCGACGTCACCAAGGATAAGACTACGGTCTTCCAGGTTTGCTTCACCGATCCCACCATGGGCGCCAGCGCCGCGAAGTTCTTGGCCGAGAAGTACGCGGATGCCAAGATCGCCCTGTTCTACAACTCCGGCGATACGTATAGCTCGGGCGTTGCCGACGCCTTTGCCGAGCAGGCCAAGGCGTCCAAGCTCGATATCGTCGATACCGAGACCTATAA
>CABUZE010000173.1 GCA_902495955.1 uncultured Collinsella sp.
CACTACACCCAGCACCTGCGATGCCAGATTGCCGTATGGATATACGCGCTTCATGGCCTGCTCAAAAAGCACGCCGGGCAGGTTCTTCTTCTCCAGCGCCGCAGCATCGTCTTCGTCCACCTGGCGCTTGATATACACCCAGGTGCCATCGGACTCGACGAGCTTGCGGCAGGTCTTTTTATCGATCCCAGTTGCCTTGACCAGCGCCGACACCGTCTTGTCAACATCCTCGACAAGCTGCGGGTTCACGGCGACGTTGCGACATTCGACCGACGACGCCAGCACGTTACCGTTGCGGTCGTAGATGGTGCCGCGTTTGGCATAGAGGATCTGCGCAAGCAGGCGGCGCGCATCGGCACGCTCGCGCAGTTTATCGGCTCCGACAATTTGATAGTCGGCAAGGCGAAAGACGCCCAAGCCCAAGCCAAGCCCAATGAATCCCATGACGGCTTTGCGGCGAGGCAGAGGCGCGCCTGTGAGCCATTCGGTCGACGAACTCTTGCGCGACCTGGTGTTATGCACTTGAGGGCCGCCCGAGCCGCGAAGTCGCGACGCCGGGTCGTTGCCACGGGACTGCCCGGCGTTGTAAGATTGCCGACCCGTTCCTTGATAACCAGAACGTCCCCGCGACGAGGGACGTCCAGAACCGCGGCCCCCATCGGAACCGCGGCGATAGTCATTTGTCATACTCAGCTACCGTCTAGCTACTGAGCGGTCGCGGTCGCGTTGGCGCCCGCGGCTGCATCCTGCGAAAAGTCAAGTGTAACGCTCTCACTGGGCTCCACCATGCCATAAGCGCCCGCAAGGTCGCGAATGCGCGTGTCGGCACCATAGACCGAATGCATGACCTCCAGGTCGGAGCTCTCGTCGGTCGCCTTCTCGAGCGTGTTGGTAAGCGCGGCGTTGCTGTTGAGCACCTGGGCCGTAACGCCGGCGAGCGCCACACGGGCGACACCGATCGTCATGAAGATGGCCGCAATGATGCAAAACGTTTTAAGAACGCTCATGAAAACCGGGCTTACCGCCTGGTTTGCCTGACGGCCCGCGCCCGTGTAGACATCAAAGCGCGGCCTGCGCTGCTCACGGGGAGCAACGGGGGCCTGCGGCGTCTCACGATAGGCGGGCATGGCGTTCATATCATAGGCGAGTGCTGCGCTTGAAGTGTTGTAGCCCATGATATGCCGCCTCCCATCCCGAGTACGTTGGTAGTGTGTTTAAGCTTCGTTTATGGTGCGAGCGGGAGGTCCAATATCGCGCGGTCGCGCCTACAGACGCTGCGCCACGCGGATCTTGGCTGATCTCGCCCGAGGGTTGCGCTCAACCTCATCAGGCTGGGCAACCAAGGGTTTGCGGGTGATGACCTTGAGTATCGGCACGTTGCCGCACACGCACACCGGAATCTCCGGCGGACACGTGCACCCCTGGCTCATCTCCTTAAAGTGGTTCTTTACGATACGGTCCTCGAGCGAGTGATACGAGATGACGCAGATTCGTCCGCCCGGGTTGAGCCACCTGGTGGCGGCATCAAGCCCTCGTTCGAGCACATCGAGTTCGTGATTGACCTCGATGCGAATGGCCTGGAAACTTTTCTTGGCCGGGTGTCCGCCATGCCGACGAGCGGCAGCGGGGATACCAGCCTTGATGATCTCGACAAACTGACCGGTGGTTTCGATCGGCTCATGCTCGCGGCGGCGCACGATCTCACGCGCGATCTGCGAGGCGAACTTCTCTTCGCCGTAGACGCGTAGAATCCGGGCGAGGTCGTGTTCGTTATAGGTGTTGATGACCTCAGCTGCGTTTAAGGTGTTGTTACCCGGATCCATCCGCATGTCCAATGGGGCGTCCTCGTTATACGAAAAGCCCCTGCCAGGGATATCGAGTTGCGGTGACGAAACGCCCAAATCGAACAGGAAGCCATCGACCCCGGGCACCTCGGCCGAGCAAAGCAGCTCGTCCAAGTCGCCGAAGTTGCCCTTCAGCAGCTGGTGCGGAACGCCGGGAACCTCGCGGTCCAGACGGGCGCCAGCGGCCTCGAGGGCCATGTCGTCCTGATCGACGCCGAGCAAAAGACCCGTCTCCCCCACCTGCGCGGCCATCTTTACCGAATGGCCGGCACCGCCAAGGGTGCAGTCGCAGACGACGGAGCCGCTCTTTAGCTGCAGCGACTCAAGCACTTCGCCGAGCATGACAGGTTCATGCCGATATTCTTGTGTCAAGATCCCACGCTCCATCCGTTACCCGTGCCTTGCCCTTACGAGAAGAAGAGGTCCAGCAGGGCCTCATCGTCATCGTCCTCATCGGCCGCGGCGCGATCCCAAACCTCAAGGTGGTCGTAGTTGCCCACAACCGTGACCTCGCGGTCGAGGTTCGCCTGCTTGCGGAGAGACTCGGAAAGACCGATACGGCCGGCGCTGTCCACATCCATCGACGTGGTGCGCTTGTTGATCGCCCTCATAAGCTTCTGGTCGTTGATGTCACGCGGGTTAAAACCCTCGTGGCCCTCACGACCCGCGAAGAGTCCTTCGACCCACTTATCGAAGGCCTCGGCAGAGAACACGTACAGAGCATCGACATCCAGGGCTTTGAACACGCGAACGTGCTCTCCAAGCTCCTCGCGAAGGGGTGCAGGCAGGGATAGACGACCTTTTGCATCGAGATTGCGCTCGTATGCACCAGTCATTCCCATGTGCGCCCTCCCCTCGGTTACTCAGATGGCACGTACGCGGGGAACCACCCCGCCTGTCGACGTCATA
>CABUZE010000174.1 GCA_902495955.1 uncultured Collinsella sp.
CTTGACCTGCTGGTCCATCTGCTCGACGGCGGCTTCTACATAGGCAGAGCATGCGGCGTCGAGCACGGCGCCTTCCAGGGGTAGCTGGGTTCCGGTGGTTCGCAGACGGCGTTCGGCAGACATCCCGAGGGTGCAGGCCATGAGCGCCGCCAGGCGGGCGTCTTTGAGATGTCGATAGATATCACGACCCCGCAGCTCAACATTGGTGCCAACCAAGCGGATGCAGGGCTCGCCCTGCTCGTCGACGCCCGTGGCATCGACGGCAAACACGCGTCGCACGCCGCGGGGCTCGATATCCAGCTCTAGGCGCTCGACTACAAGCTCAATTCGTCGTGACAGCTCGGGCTCAATCTGCTGGCCGCCGTAGCCCAGATACCGCAGCATCTCGGCACGGTCGACACGAGGGTGGTGGGCAGCGTCGATACGGTAAAGCGCCGGCGACGCAAGGTCGGCCGGCACTTCAACAACGGTTGTATCGACGTGCGGTTTTTCCATTACCCCAGGCGCTCCATAATGGTCGCGGCGATTGCAGGACGGTTCATAGTGTACAGGTGCAGGCCGTCGGCACCGTGCTCCTTAAGGTCGCAAAGCTGACGAGCAGCATAATCTACACCGGCTGCCTGCAGGCTCTCGGGGTCGTTCTCGTACTTGGCAAGGATCTTGATGACGGGGGAGGGCAGCGACGCGCCGCACATAAAGACCATGCGGCTGATCTGCGACTTGCCCATAAACGGCATGATGCCCGCGGTAATGGGCACGGTGATGCCGGCCTTGTCGGCAAGCTCGCGGAAGCGATAGAAGCACTCGTTATCAAAGAAGAGCTGTGTCACAAAGAAGCTCGCGCCGGCGTCTTGCTTTTGCTTGAGGTGCTCGACCGAGAGGTTGAGATCCTCGCAGGCAATGTGGCCTTCGGGGTAGGCTGCGGCGCCCACGCAAAAGCCGGCGTCGACGAGCTCGGGGATGAGGTCGCGGGCGTAGGCGTAGTCGGAGGCAGGCTTGTCGTCCTCGGTCGCGCCGGCGGGCAGGTCGCCGCGCAGGGCTAGCACGTTTTCCACGCCGGCAGTGCGATACTCGTCAATCTTGGCGGCGATGTCGGCGTGGGTGCGGCCCACGCAGGTGAGATGCGCTACCGAGGGCGTATCGAATTCGCTCGAAATCATATGCGCGATGGGGGCGGTGGTGGCACCGTTACCCGAGCCGCCGGCCGAGCAGGTGACCGAGACAAAGCTCGGCGAAAGCTTACACAGATTGCCTGCCACCTCGCGAGCCGTGTCGAGGGTAAGCTCGCCCTTGGGCGGGAACATCTCAAACGAAACGGGTGCGGTGCCCTGGGATGCTGCCTGCTTAAAAACCTCGTCGACGCGCATATCGTGCTCCTTTGGATGCCTGGGTGCGATGTTTTGTTGCAAGGATTCTACAGCACCACTGCGCTAAGGCGGAGTTTCTCTCGCTATTTGGGGATACCAATCAAAGATGCCTTGCTATCGGCATTTCCTATAACAGGGTAGTCAATCTAAGATGGGGCTATATTGAATGGTATTTGATGCGAAATACCAGTTAAGAAAGCCCCGTCCCAAATTGACTACCCTTAAATCGTGGGGAGAGGTCTGCAATTTATACAGTTGATTGGCCATTAAGGGCGGCAGCGCCGCTGTGATGCGGTAACCTCATTGATTGGTTTCGCGACAGCAACATAACGGTAATGTCGCGGAAACACGGCGAGTCTAAGCTATGACTCGTTCGTTAGTAATCAACACCGCATCTCACGCGGTGCCGATACGAAGGGAGTTCCGTATGGCCGATCTTACTGACCGCTTCGGGACCATGGTGTTCTCTGAGGAAGTCATGAAGGACTACCTCCCCAAGGACATTTGGAAGCGCCTTGCTGCAACCCTCGAGGACGGTGAGCCGCTCGACCTGGATGTGGCCAACGCCGTTGCCCACGCCATGAAGGTTTGGGCCATCTCCAAGGGCGCGACGCACTACGCGCACTGGTTCCAGCCGCTTTCGGGCATTACTTCCGAGAAGCACGACAGCTTCCTCGAGCCCAACCACGACGGCACCGCCATTACCAAGTTTACGGGCAAGAACCTCATCCAGGGCGAGCCGGACGCCTCCAGCTTCCCCAACGGCGGCCTGCGCGCCACCTTCGAGGCCCGCGGCTACACCGCCTGGGATCCCACCAGCCCCGCTTTTATCAAGGACGATGTCCTGTGCATCCCCACGGCTTTCTGCTCCTACACGGGCGAGGCCCTGGACAAGAAGACCCCGCTGCTGCGCTCCATGACCGCGCTCTCGCGTGAGTCCAAGCGCGTTTTGGCGCTGTTTGGCAAGACCCCCAAGAAGGTCGTTCCTTCCGTGGGCGATGAGCAGGAGTACTTCCTGATCAAGAAGGACGCTTACCGCAAGCGCAGGGACCTGGTCATCACCGGCCGCACCCTCTTTGGTGCTGCTCCCTGCAAGGGCCAGGAGCTCGAGGAGCACTACTTTGGCGCTATCCGCCCCACCGTCTCGGCCTATATGAAGGACCTGGACGATGAGCTGTGGGCGCTTGGTATTCCCGCCAAGACCAAGCACAACGAGGTCGCTCCTTGCCAGCATGAGCTCGCCCCTGTCTATGGCGAGGTCAACGAGGCTATCGACCAGAACCTGGTCATGATGGAGAAGATGAAGCTCATCGCCTCCCGTCACGACTTGGTCTGCCTGCTACACGAGAAGCCCTTCGAGGGCATCAACGGTTCGGGCAAGCACA
>CABUZE010000175.1 GCA_902495955.1 uncultured Collinsella sp.
ATGTAAAGATACATAATCGTCAAGACGGCAACAATCAGAAGTTATGGAGGGTAACAATGGAATATAGTAAGGAAGATTTAATGGAAGCAAAAAAGCAACGAGTGAGGCATCTCGGAATCGTTGTTTTTGAGCAGGACCGTTCGGCAGTGTTCCAGACGTTCGGCGAGGTCGTCCTCGGTCGCAACCGTAGACAGGATGGCAAACTCGTCGCCGCCTATGCGAAACGCCGCCTCGTCCACCTTCATATACAGCTTGAGATAGAGGCTTACCTGCAAGATATAGCGGTTGCCCTCGTCATGCCCAAAGATGTCGTTGCAGTGCTTAAGGTTATCGATGTCGATAAACGCCATGGTCACGGGCAGTTCCTGCTCCCAGATTTCCTCTAAGGAGCGAGCAAAGCCGCCGCGGTTGCCAAGTCCGGTAAGCTGGTCGGTAAAGGCGGTCCTAATCAGATCATCCTGACGCTCGAGAAGGTCGCGAACGGTCTTTTCGAGCGTTTCGGTGTAATTGCTGACAGTATCCATGTCGTAAGCGGCTTTCTGAGGTCGGGCGGATTGCGTCGGGCGAGCTCGTTGTGCACACGCGTTGTTGTTCGGCGCTTTGCGTGTATCCAGGCCCCGCCTTGCTGCGTTGTTGGGTTACTTTACCGGCTAATGTTCGCTGTTGATAACTACTGCGTAGTATAAACAACAGCACACAATTATATATGGGTGCGCATGCTGTGGGCGGCCATTATTCGACAAACGGCAGCGCGACGATGCGATGTCCGATAAAAATGCGACTGAGACGATATATGTTGACGGGTATACTTGTCCCGGTTTTAAACGCAGGAACGGAGATGGTCGCATGGCACAGCCGGATACGACGCGCACGGTGGGACTCGCGCTCGAGGGAGGCGGCTACCGCGGTATGTATACGGCGGGCGTGCTCGACGTTTGGATGGAGCACGGTTTGACCTGCGACCATATGGTGGGTGTCTCGGCGGGCGCGGCGTTTGGCTACAACTTTAAATCGCGGCAGATCGGGCGCGCCATTCGCTACAACAAGGCCTATTGTGCCGACAAGCGCTATGCAAGCGTGACAAGCTGGTTGCGAACCGGCGATATGTTCAATGCCGATTTTGCCTATCACGAGGTGCCTATCGAGCGCGATCCCATTGACTTAGAGGCGTATCGCGCCTGCCCCATGCGATTTACGTGCGTGTGTACCGACATCGAGACGGGCAAGGCCGTCTACCACGACCTGCCCTATGGCGACGAGAGGGATATCGAGTGGATCCGGGCGTCGTCGGCGATTCCCGTGGCAACGCGTCCCGTTGCTATTGACGGGCATAAGTATCTGGATGGTGGCGTGGCTGATTCTATTCCCAGCGCATGGCTGTTTGCGCAGGGGTATGACCGCAATATCGTGGTACTCACGCAGCCGGCGGGCTTTGTGAAGCAGCCCAACAGCGTGATGCCTATGCTGCGGCGCGTGTTCCGTCACTACCCAGAGTTTGTCGCAGCGCTTGAGCATCGGCATGAGGTTTACAATGCCACGCTCGATGACCTGGCACGTCGCGAGGCTGCCAGCGAAATTTTTGTGGTGCGTCCGAGTGAATCGGTGAAGGTGCCGTCGCTGTGCCGCGAGCCCGATGAGCTCGAGCGCATCTACCAGATCGGCCGCCACGATGCGGAGGCGACTTTGCCGGCGTTGAAAGCGTATCTGGCGGGGTAAGGGTCGCATGCGGAAAGCGCATCTCGGAATGGAGGTCCAAACCGGGATGCGCTTTCCATTGCTGAAGATATGAGGCTGCGAATCAGCTGCTCGGCCTATGCCTATGCCTGCTGCCAGGTGTCGACAAGCTCCTTGGCGGCGGCGTAGGGGTCGTCGGCACTGCAGACGGCGCTCACCACAAAGAAGCCGTCGACGCCGGTGGCCTTGAGCTGCGGCAGGTCGGCCGTCTTGACGCCGCCGCCCACCACGATGGGCACGGGACTTGCCGCGTGGAGTGCGGCCAGGTCCTCAAAGCTTTTGGTGATGATGGAGCCGTCGGCCGCGCGTCCGCAATCGCGCTTGGTCTCGGTCTCGTGGAGCGGGCCGATGCCCAGGTAGTCGACCAGACTCATGTCGGCGGTCTTGACGTACTCGAGCATCTCCTCGCAGCGGGCCGAAAGGCCCACGATGGCATCGGGGCCCAAAAGTTTGCGGCAGACCTCGACGGGAATATCGCTCTGGCCTACATGCACGCCATCGACAGCAATACCCTGCTCGCGCGCGGCGAGTACGCAGTCCAGGCGGTCGTCGATTAACAGGGCGACCTGACCGGTCTTGCCGGCCTGTGCGATTGCCTGCGCGGCGTCGCCGGTCAGTGCGATGATCTCGCGGGCGCTTGCCACCTTGGAGCGCACCTGGATGCAGGTAAAGCCGGCATCGAGCGCCTGGGCCACCACATCGCCCACGGGACGTCCCAGCGTGTTTTCGGGGCCGAGTACCAGATAGGCCGAGATATCAAGGTTGTCGCGGATGCTCATCGTGCTTCCTCCTGTTTCTTGATCTGTGCTTCCATGCGCTCGAGTTTGCCGGTCATGGTGTCGGTAAATCCGGGTCGAATATCGGCCTTGAGCACGACTTCGGTGCGGATGCCCTTGCTCGCCAACACAAAGGTTGCGTCGCGCACGACCTGCATGACCTCGTCCCAGTCGCCCTCGATCTCGGTGAACATCGAATAGGTCTTGTTGGGCAGACCCGATTCG
>CABUZE010000176.1 GCA_902495955.1 uncultured Collinsella sp.
GCGTTGGCGATATCGCTGACCTCGCCGATGCGGCGCGTGGCGATCAGGCGGCTGCGGCTCTTCTCGACCTCGGGGTCGGCGTTGAAATTGGACGACATCGGAGTCTTAACGAAGCAGGGCTCGACGCAGTTGGAGCGGACACCGTAGGGGCCCCACTCGGCGGCGAGCATCTTGGACATCATGTTGCCGCCGGCCTTGGTGGAGCTGTACACGCCCGAGAACGTCTCGGGGGAGTGGCTGGCAACGGTCGAGATGTGCACCAGGCGACCCTGGCCGGCCTTGCTCATCTCGCGACCAAAGCGCTGCGAGGTGATGAAGTAACCGGTGAGGTTGACGTTGATGACCTCGTTCCAGTCGGAGAGCGGCAGGTCTTCCATAGCTGCGAAGCGCAGGATGCCGGCGGTGTTGACGAGAACGTCGACGCGGCCGAAGTCGGCGATGGTGACGTCAACGGCTGCCTGAACCTCGGCCTCGTCGGTGGCGTTCATCTTGTAACCCTCGGCGTGGATGCCAAACTCGGCAGCGAGGTCGGCGGCAGCGGCCTTGACCTTCTCCTCGTCCAGGTCGAGCATGACGACGTTGGCGCCATTGCGGGCGAACTCGCGGCAGATCTCGGCGCCCATACCGCCGAGCGCGCCAGTCACGGCGCAGACATCGCCCTCGAGCTTAAGCCAGTTGCTCATAGGAACTTCCCTTCTTGTGCCTCCCTGTGGGTCGTTTCCATTAACCGACCCACGTGGTTTTCGCAGGTTATCGTATGCTTTGCATTTGCGCAGGTGAATTGCATATTTGTTAGAATGGCGTTAACCGTAGGTTTACACTGTGCGATGCAGTTTATTCTCAATTGAGCGCGTGACCTGCGAAAACAACCCCCTGTGGCATCATGCGGCCACGGGCGCGAAAACGGGAGATTGACGTGTACGATCGACGACTTGAGGCCATATCGGCCGCCGCGGAGCTGGGAAGCTTCTCGCGTGCGGCGGCAAAATTGCGCGTGTCGACTCCGGCGCTCGTCAAGCAGGTGTCGGGCTTCGAGGCCGAGTTCGGCATCACGCTGTTCGAACGCTCGCACTCGGGCGTCAAGGTGACGCCGGCCGGCGCACTGCTGGTGGACGATGCGCGCTCGATCATGCGGCAGTCCGAGGACGCGCTGCGCCGTGCCCGGCGCGCGGCGGGCGATGGCGGTGCCGTGCGCCTGGGCGTGTCGATGATGTGCCCGGGGCGCCAGACGCTTTCGATGTGGACGGGCATCCACGATCTGGAGCCGTCGCTGCGATTTGAGATCGTGCCGGTAAGCGACCTCTACGACGAGCGCGAGACAGTCATGCGCAGCTTGGGCCGCGAGGTCGATGTGGTGCAGTCGAGTTTTTCGACCCCGCGCTGGGGCGACACCTGTCAAAAGCTCCGCATTGTCAACGTTCCGTTTTATATCGACCTGCCGCGCACGAGCCCGTTGACGCGCAAGAATCGCATTACGGTCGCCGACTTGGAGGGTATGCGTCTGCGCGTACTGCGCCACGGCAACGACGCCATGGACAGCCTGCGCATCGACCTTTTGGCCGACGGCGGCGTGGACGTGATCGATGTGGATAGCTTCGACTTTGCGCTCTTTAACGAGGCGGAGGAAAAGGGCGATGCGGTGCTTACCTGCGGCGCATGGGCGGGCGTGCACCCGGCCTTTGTGGGCGTGCCGTTCCTGTGCGGGCGAGAGGTGCCGGTCTTTTTGCACTATCCGCTCGAGCCAACCCTCCAAGTCCAGAAATTCGTCAACGCCATGGCACAACTTCTCAAATAGCTATCGTGTCGATGATTCTTTAATCCCCGTCCTAGAAAAATCATCTGGTAGAGTTGACCTCACGTGAATTTCAGCACACTGCGTGCTACCTGCACTTTTGTCATTTGGGGGAGTGAACTTGTGAATACCTCTGTCGCCAAGAAGGCCAGCCAGGCGGTGCGCCTGCTCATGATGGTGCTCACGGCAGTTCTCATCTTCTTCTTCATCAACGTTATGCTGCTCGTCTCCGATATCCAGGGCACGGCGCGCGTAGTCAACTACGCCGGTCTGGTGCGCGGTACCACGCAGCGAATCGTTAAGCTCGAGGACGCGGGCCAGCCTCAAGATGGCCTGCTCAAAGCCGTGGATTCATACATTAACGGTTTGCGTTACGGAAGTGACGACCTCAACCTCGTCCGTCTCAACGACGACGAGTATCAGACAAAGATGACCGAGCTTGCTAATTATTTTGATGAGCTTTGCGCCGAGATCATCCGCGTGCGCGAAGTCGGCTATGAGAACACCGACATCATCTCCATGAGCGAGGAGTTCTTTGGCATTTGCGACGATGCTACGCGACTCGCAGAGGACTACTCTCAGGAGAAGGCGTCGGCGCTCAACTATCTCGAGGGCTTGGTGATCATCGACATCGTGGGCCTGGTGGCGGCCTTTGCGGTTGAACTTGTTCGCGCGGTGCGAACTGCCGCGCTCAATCGCGAACTGCAGAGCAAAGTCTATCTCGACGAAGCCACGGGACTGCCCAACAAGAACAAGTGCGAGGATATCTTGGGGCAGGAGCAGCCTGTCTCCGCGGAGGCGCCCGTTGCGGTGTGCGGCTTCGACCTTAACAATCTGCATACGGTCAACAACAGCTTCGGCCACGAGAAGGGCGACGATTACATCCGTTCTTTTGCCCA
>CABUZE010000177.1 GCA_902495955.1 uncultured Collinsella sp.
CTTGCCCGCGTCGCCGCCAAAGGTAAAGCGGCTGCCGATATTGGCGAAGGTCTCCTTGATGGAGTCGCCCAGGTTGCCGCTAAAGACGCTCGGCTCGCTGCCGGTGTCAAAGACAAACTCGCCAGGCTCCAGCGCGACCTCGATGATCTTGCCGTTTTGCACCACGAGCATGCCCTGGCCGTCGTTGACGGCGATGACGGAGCCGTTGGAAATAACGTTGTCCTCGCCGCGCGTGTTGGAACTGCGACCGCCGGTGCGCTTGCTGCCCTTGCAGGCCAAGACGTCAGCGGGCATCGATTCGCAATAGATAAATTCCTTCCACTGGTCGGCCATGACGCCGCCGGCAGCGCCCAATCCAGCTTTCAAGAGTCCCATGGTGATCTTCCTTTCTCGTCAAAGGCCGGGTGGTATTGGTCAGAATGGCTAATCGTCCTTGTTGTCCTTCATGACAACGGTGGTCTCGGTGTGGCTGAAGGTGTCGTGCTTCTCGGTCAGGTCGAGCTCGCCGCAGTAGCAATCGGCGTGGGTGGCCTCGTTGGCCGTCTTGAGCTGGCCCACCAGCAGCACGTCTGTGATGATCACGATGATTAGCGGCGCGACGATGTTGATGAGGATACCCTCGATATCAAAGGTGAGGTAATCCGGATTGAAGGCGTTCTCTCCCATAAAGAGGATCTGGGAGAGGACAAACCCGATCACAAAGAACAGCACCGAGGCGATGGCGAGCTTGGGCTTGGAGCAGGGGAGCTCGCCGACCATGCGACCGGTCTGGCCGTTCATGGCAAACAGGTAACTCTTGCCGTTCCACGAGGTGGAGAGCATCCACACGGGGAACAGGGCATAGTCGCTGTCTTCCCAGGTGTAGTCGAGCTGCTTGCTTTCGACCGTGGCGTCGTCGTACTCGTCGACGACGGTCTCGCGCAGGGCCGAGATCGTGCTCTCCTCCATGCGGCGCTCGGCGCGCGCCTTGCAGGTTTCGCAATCCTCGTCATAGCGGTTGGCGATGTAGCCGGGCATATAGGCGACCGAGAACGGGCGCAGCGCGTCGTAGTCAAACGGCTCGATGGCGTCCATGTGGCCGTCGGGCATCTTGGACGATCCGTCGACGGGCACGCGCTTAAACGAGATGTTTCCCTTGCGGTAGGCATCGTAGTGGTCGGTGGTCGTGACGGTGCGGTCGGATTCCTCGGTTACGGTCTCGTTGGTCGCATCAAAGCACACCTCGCCGTCCACGCGGGCGCCGTAAAGCCAAAACGGCACGTAAACGCCTTGGACTTCGTCGATATGGTTGCCGGTGACAAAGCTCTTGGGCAGCAGGATTTTGCCCTTGTAGTGGTCTTTGAGCGCGGCCATGACATCGTCGCGCCCGAGCTTAAACGGAATCACCAGGTCGGGTGAGAAGTCGCCCGAGAGCTGGCCGGGTGCCACGGCGGAGTTGCCGCAGTACGGGCAGGTGGTGACGGCGACGGTGCCGTCGGACACGAGCTCGGCGCCGCACGACGAGCAGATGTAGCCGGCGTTTTGAGCCAGCTCCTGCACGGCATCGTCGACAGCAGGCTTGGGGGCCGCGGCTGCGGCATCGGCTTTGGCATCTGCCTTGTCCTGGCGCTCGCGATAGAGGGCCTCGACTTCTTCGACTTCAAAACGCGAATCGCAGTAGTCGCAGACGAGCTTTTGCTCGGCACTGGCAAAGTGAAGGGGGCCGCCACACGCGGGGCACTGATAGTTGACGCTCTCGAAGGCCATGATCGGTCCTTTCCGTGCCGGAGGCTATGCGCCGATGGCGCCACCACAGTATTCGCAGCGCCCACTGGCATCGGGAATGGTGGTTGCACCGCAGAAGGGGCAGGTGACCGCGGTCTTGGGGGCCTTAGCGGCCACGACGCTGTCGCGCGTCTCCTGACGCAGCTGCACCAGCGCGTCGCGGACCTCGGTTGCCTGGCGCTTGGCCTCGCGGTATTCGATGGAACCGCGCTGATCGATGGTGGAGTCGTTTACGCGTAGGTTGATCTCGGTAAAGTACGGCGTGTTGACGTGGATGGTCAGATTAAAGTCGTAATCCAGGTCATAGCGCGGCGGGTTGTAGCTCTCGCGCTCGCCGTCCTTGGTCTCGCGATAGATCTCGGTCCGATGCTCGTCGATATCCATATCGCAGCCGAGTACCTGCGAGAACTCGATGATGTCGGGATTGGCGTCGCGCCAGCGGCTCTGCGAAGTGATGATCAGCAGGCCCGCGTCCTCATCGAGCATGATGTTGGTGCGCCCGGCAGAGAGCGTGCGCGTGGGGTTGAACGAGGCCAGGCGCTCGGCGTTGGCCTCGCGGTAGGCGAGCTGCTCACGGATATCGTCCGCGGTGCTGGAGCGATAGCTGCCAAAGAAGGGGGAGAGCTTGCCGACGCACTCTTTGCACAGGTAGCCTTCGTTGATCTTGGTCTTTCCCAAAAGCCCCAGTTCGGTACCGCAAATCGCGCACTCTTTCTTCTCGAACATCTTGTCAAAGAAGCCCATGGCTGCCTCCCATCAACAGGTAGCGTGTGTCACTTTTGATGATGGGGGAGTGCGCGATCTTTCACGATACCCAGACGGCTCAACGAGTCTCCACAACTGGGACACATGGCCCATTTTTTGACTAGTCATTGGGGACGTTCTTAAACGACTAGTCGCCGGGGAC
>CABUZE010000178.1 GCA_902495955.1 uncultured Collinsella sp.
ATCGGTAGCCAGCGTTGTCTGGTTACCGACGGCGGACGGCTTACGACCCAGCAGTGCGGAAACCTCGGAACCGGCCTGGGAGAAGCGGAAGATGTTGTCGATGAACAGCAGAACGTCCTGGCCGCGATCGCGGAAGTACTCAGCGGTGGTAAGGCCAGCCAGACCGATGCGCAGACGCGCTCCAGGCGGCTCGTTCATCTGACCATAGACCAAGCAGGTCTTGTCGATAACGCCAGACTCGCTCATCTCGAGGAACAGGTCGGTGCCCTCACGAGTACGCTCGCCGACACCGGTGAACACCGAGGTGCCGCCGTGCTCCTGGGCGAGGTTGTTGATGAGCTCCTGAATCAGAACGGTCTTGCCGACGCCGGCGCCGCCGAACAGACCCGTCTTTCCGCCACGGATGTAGGGCTCAAGCAGGTCAACGGCCTTGATGCCGGTTTCGAAAATCTCGGTCTTGGTGGTGAGCTCGTCGAAGCGGGGCGCTGCGTGGTGGATGGGATAGAACTCCTCCACCTCGGGCATGGGCTTACCGTCGACAGGCTTGCCCATGACGTTCCAAATGCGGCCGAGCGTCTTGGGGCCAACGGGCATCTTCATGGGCTCACCGGTATCGGTGGCGGTGAGACCACGCTGCAGGCCGTCGGTCGAGGACATGGCGACCGTGCGGACGACGCCGCCCGGAAGCTGGCTCTCGACCTCAAGGATCGTGCTCAGATGACCGATCGGGGTCTCGGCCTCGACCGTGAGCGCGTTGTAGATCGGGGGCACCGCACCGTCAAACTTGACGTCGACGACAGGGCCGATGATTCGCACGATGCGACCATCACCGGCAGTCGTCTTCTTGGTGGCTTCCTCGACCGCAAGCTGTACGGTGTTATTAGCCATTACTGTTCCTCCAATGCTGAGGCTCCGCCGACGATCTCGTTGATCTCGGTCGTAATCGAAGCCTGGCGCACGCGACTATACGTGCGGGTAAGGGTCGAGATGATCGCGGTGGCGTTTTCCGTCGCGGAGTGCATGGCCTTGCGGCGTGCACCCTGCTCGGCAGCCGCCGAATCGATCAGGGCCTGGTAGATGACCGTCAGGATATAAGACGGTACAAGCTTGCCGAGAACATGCTCGGGAGAGGGCACGAACTCGAACGTGGACGAGATGCGCTTAGGGGCGTCGGTCTCGTTCTTACGCGGACCGTGGGCCATAGCGATCATCTCGGGATCGAGCGGCAGCAAGTGCTCGACGCGAAGCTCCTGATCCACGCGGTTCTTGGCGTGGTGGTAGACAAGCTCGACACGGTCAAGCTCACCGGCACGATACGCATCGCAGATATGAGAGGAGACCATACGAGCCTGATTGAAATCGGGCTCGGAGGAATTGCCCTCAAAGTGCATGATGACATTTGCGCGGTCACGGAAATACGTGGCCGGTTTACGCCCGCACGCGATGATCTCGCACTCGATGCCGTCGTTCGCCCAAGAAGCGGCGAGCTTTTCGGCCGTGCGCTCCACCGTCGTATTGAAACCGCCGGCAAGGCCGCGGTCCGAGGCAATAACGACAATCAGGCCATGCTTGACGTCCTCATGCTTCTGCAGCATGGGATCGGTGCCCGAACAGGAGGCGTCGCCGGCGACCGTCAACATGACGTCGGTCAGCGCCTCCTTATAGGGCTCGGCCTGCTTGGAGCGATCGAGGGCACGACGAATCTTGGCCGTAGAGACCATCTCCATCGTGCGCGTGATCTGCTTGGTCGTGGTAACCGAGGAGATTCGCTTCTTAATGTCGCGAAGGTTGGCCATAGGGCTTAGTTCTCCTCTGATCCAGAAACATCCGAATGGTGCTTGGCCATAAACTGCTGCTTGAAGTCGCCGATGACGCGCAAGAGCTCAGCCTTGGTGTCATCATCGAGCTTCTTGGCGCGAACCTTGTCGAGCAGTGAGCCAAAGCCATTGTCCATGTACTCGATGAACTCGGCACGGAAAGGCAGCACGTCGGCGATCTCCAGGTCATCCAGGAAGCCCTCGTTGCCAGCGAACAGCGTAACGATCTGCTCGCCAACCTCAAACGGCTTGTAACGCGGCTGCTTCAGGAGCTCGGTCATGCGGGCACCATGGGTCAGCTGCTTCTGAGTAGCCTCGTCGAGGTCGGAGCCGAACTGCGTGAAGCCGGCGAGCTCCTGGTACGAAGCGAGGGCCAGACGGAGGGTGCCGGCGACCTGCTTCATGGCCTTGGTCTGCGCATCGCCACCGACGCGGGACACGGAGATGCCCACGTCGACTGCCGGGCGCTGACCCTGGAAGAAGAGCTCGGACTGCAGGTAGATCTGACCATCGGTAATGGAAATAACGTTGGTCGGAATGTAGGCCGAGACGTCGCCGTCCTGGGTCTCGATGATCGGAAGAGCCGTCATGGAGCCGTAACCGTTCTTCTTGGACATCTTGACGGCACGCTCGAGCAGACGAGAGTGCAGGTAGAAGATGTCGCCAGGATAGGCCTCGCGTCCGGGCGGACGATGCAGCGTCAGCGACATCTGACGGTAGGCCACAGCCTGCTTGGAAAGGTCATCGTAAATGATGAGGGCATGCTCGCCCTTGTCACGGTAGTACTCAGCCATCGTGCAGCCGGAGTAAGCGGCAATGTACTGCAGAGG
>CABUZE010000179.1 GCA_902495955.1 uncultured Collinsella sp.
ATATCGAGCACAGAAGCCCGTCCGAATTTGATCGGACGGGCTTCTTGGTGGGTATCATGGTTGGACGATCATTAGGAGGTTTCCCTACATGGAATTGTTTGAGCCGATTCTTCATTTCTTTGCACAACGATGGGTCCACAACATCATCTGGGCCGTCATCTTGGCGATAGGCACCGCCGTCGCCGCCAAGGTCGTATCCAAGACCCTGAACCATCTGCTTAACCGAGACGATAACCCGCTTCCGGCATCGAGTATCTTCATCAACATCGCGCGCGCCGTCATTTGGATGATCGGCGGCAGCTTTATCCTCGACAACTGTTTTGGCATTAATGCAAACGCCCTCGTCGCCGCTCTTGGCGTCGGCGGCATCGCTATCTCGCTCGGCTTTCAGGACACGCTGTCAAACCTTATCGGCGGCATGCAAGTGACCTTTATGGGCATCATCAAGCCCGGCGACAATATCGAGGTCGGCGGCGTATCCGGCGTGGTCCAAGACATCACTTGGCGCCATACAACGATTGAGGACGCCTGTGGACAGACCATCATTGTGCCCAACTCCAACATCTCCAAGAACACGCTCGTGCATTTGATGCCCTTTGGGCGCGTTGCCGTGCCCGTTGCCGTAAAGGACACGTCCAAGTGGGCTTCACTGGACGCGCTGGCAGATGAGCTCACCGACGCCACCAAGGCCGTCGTGCTTCCCATCTCGGGCTTTGACAAGGAGCCCTACGTACTCTTTAGCGAAATCGGCGACTTTGGCATCAAAGGAAAGATCATCTTTATCGTCAGCGACGACAGCACCACCTTTACGGCAGCCGACGCCTGCATCCGCGCCATCGCCCCCATCATCGCCTAAACCACCGCAAAGGGGACAGGCATCTTTGTAGTGGTTTTCATTCGTGGTACCATGGTTCATATCGGTGTTTAAACGACTAAGGGAGTAGACACCATGGAAGAGGCCTATCGTCAAGCACGCAAGCGCGGCGAGCAGGGACGCCGTCGCGCCATCAGCCAAAGCGAGCACCCGTACCTTACGGACCTCGACGGCCTCGTTGCCCAGCTCCCCTTAGGTCAGCGAGAGAGCGTCGGCCTGAGGGACATTCCGCTCGAAATGGTCGTCGGCACGGTCACCAAAGGCCGTCAGTCTGCCTTTTCGTGTAACTTTATGCCCCTGCTTCCGTTTAGCACCGAGTTCGCCCGCAAGTGGTCCAACCTCTACGACATCCAGGTGACCGAGGGCTATCGCGACCCCGTCATCGTCACCGAGTTCATGCATCGGTTCTATGTCCAGGAAGGCAACAAGCGCGTCAGTGTCCTCAAATTCCTAGACGCTCCGACGGTTTCGGCCAAGGTCACCCGTCTCTACCCCGGCACATGGGATTCCGTCGAAAGCCGTCTGTACGGTGAGTTCTGCGCGTTTTGGCGCGTCTGCCCCCTATACGAGATTGAGTTCTCGCGCGAGGGAAGCTACGAAACGCTCGCCAAGATGCTCGGTCAGAACCTTATCGAAAAATGGCCGCAGAAAAAGGTCGACTACCTGCGCCACACCTTCCTGCTCTTTAAGCGCGCCTACCTTCGCGCAGGCGGCGACCACCTGGACATTACGCCTGCCGACGCCATGCTCGTGTACCTCAATGTGTACAACCAGGACCGCCTGCTGGATACGCCGACGGATATCGTCGTAAACCGTCTGTGCAAGATTTGGCGCGAGCTGGTCATTGCCGGCAAAAGTGACGAGGACAAGGTCGATCTCGTCGAAGCACCGAGCGTCGACGAGGAGGAGACGCCCGCCAAGTCCACCTCTGGCGTGCTCAACTTCTTTATGGGCAAGACCGTCTACTCGGCAGCCAACCCCCTGCGCATCGCCTTTATCCATGAGTTCCCCTGTGCGACGTCGAGCTGGGACAGCCTGCACGACCAAGGGCGTCAGTATCTCGATGAGCACTTTGGCGGTATCGTGCGCACCGAGGCGTTCGAGGACTGTCACAATCCGGATGTGTTCTACGCCGCCGTGGAAACGGCTGTCAAACATGGAGCAAACGTCATCTTCTCGACCTCGCACCGCCTGATGGAATACACGCTCAGGGCTGCCGTTGAGTATCCCCGGGTTCGGTTCCTCAACTGCTCTATCGGCCTTCCCCACCAAAGCGTCCGTTCGTACTTTGGCAAGATGTACGAGGCCAAGTTCCTCCTGGGCGCCCTTGCCGCCAGCATGGCGGACAACCATCGCATCGGCTACCACGCGTCGGTCTTCGCATCCGGCGTGCTCAGCGAGATCAATGCCTTTGCCATCGGCGCCTCGCTGCTCGACCCCCGTGCGCAAATTATCCTGACCTGGGGCGATGTGCCCGCCGGAGGCCTTGCCGAGGCCATGTGCCGCGAAGGCGTGAGCGTCATGACCGGCGCTGACATGTCAAAGTCACTCGAAGACCCCACGGCCTACGGGCTTCACCGCCTGGTCGATGGCAAGGTTGCCGGCATCGCCATGCCGGTATGGAATTGGGGCCGATACTACGAGCTTATCGTGCGAAGTCTGCTGCATGGCACCTGGGATGAGACCAGCGACGACAAGCAGGTTCGCGCCGTCAACTACTGGTACGGCATGAGCTCGGGCGTTATC
>CABUZE010000180.1 GCA_902495955.1 uncultured Collinsella sp.
CCGCCGGCAAGACCTTCACCTCCGAGCTTTCGCGCGGTTACGCCAAGCCCACCACCAACCGCATGGAGCTCATGGCGGTCATCGTAGCGCGCGAGGCGCTCAACCGCCCCTGCGAGGTCGAGGTCCATTCCGATTCGCAGTACGTCGTTAACGCCTTCAACAAGCACTGGATTGACGGATGGAAAAAACGCGGCTGGAAGACCGCCAACAAGCAGCCCGTCAAGAACCGCGACCTGTGGGAGCGCCTACTCACCGCCAAAAGTAAGCACAAGGTTGAGTTCATCTGGGTTAAGGGTCACGCCGGCCATGCGCTCAACGAGCGCTGCGACGAGCTTGCCACCAGGGCGGCCGACGGAGCCACCCTCGATATCGACGCCGGCTTTAACGAGAGCGACCTGTAACGGCGTTTTCGCACGCTTTTGTGTCCTCCCGCGCTACACTCGTCCTGTAAGCCAAACAACGCAAGGGGGACACATGTTGCGTATCGCAACCATCGGCACATCCATGATTACCGACGACTTTATCCAGGTCGTCAACGCCAACGACCAAGCCGCGTTTGTGGGCACGCTCTCGCGCGATGCAAATCGCGGCGCCGCCTTCACCGCTAAGCACGGCGGCGAGCGAAACTTTACTTCACTCGATGAGCTCGCGGCAGCCGACGACGTCGACGCCGTCTACATCAGCAGCCCTAACGCACTTCACTACGAGCAGGCCCTTGCCTGCATCGCCGGTGGCAAGCACGTCATCGTCGAGAAGCCCTTCTGCGCCACCGAGGCGCAAGCGCTGGAAGTCTTCCGCGCTGCCGAGGCAGCGGGCGTCGTGGCCCTCGAGGCCATGCGCCCGCTCCACGATCCCGCTTTCCACGCCATCGAGGACACCCTGGGCGAGATCGCCCCCATCCGCCGCGCCTCATTGCGCTTTGGCAAATATTCTTCGCGCTACAACGAGATTCTCGCGGGACGCGCCACCAATATCTTCGACTGCAATATGGCATCGGGTTCCCTCATGGACATTGGCGTCTACACCGTCGAGCCCATGGTCGAGATTTTCGGCATGCCCTCCGGCCTTACGAGCATGACCACCCTGCTCGATCCCACCACGCGACAGCTCACGCACGGCCCCATCGATGGCTGCGGTTCCATCCTCGCCAGCTACGGCGGTGGCCGTATCTCCGTCGAGCTCGCGCACTCCAAAATTACGAATGACCTGCTGCCCTCGCAGATCGAAGGCGAGCGTGGCACTATCCAGATCGACCATCTGTCCACGCCCCGCAACGTCCGCATCGACTATCGCGGCGATGTCGTACGCGGCTCGGCGACCGAGGCGCCGCGCGAACAGGGCGATAACGGCCGCGTGCTCGACCTGCCCAAATCGAGCAACACTATGGAATACGAACTCACAGACTTTATCACCGCCATCGGCGGCATCGATAACGTCAAGGAAGAGATTTGGGAGACCCCGGCGGGACGCCACGAGCTTGGCCACTACCGCGATGTCACGCTCGTCTCACTGCGCATCATGGATGCCGTGCGCCAGCAGGCCGGTATAACCTTCCCGGCCGACGCAGGCAAGCAGGCATAGCGATGGGCTTCTTCGATACGTTCTTCTCCAGCGTCACCGGCGGCAGTCGAGAGCCTCAAAAACCGTCAAACGTCGAGCTCGAGCTGCGCCGCAGGCTTACCGTGCTCGCAAGCGACGAGGCCACTCAAGACACTCCCCTGCGCTATTTCCTGCGCTGGGAGGGGCAAGTCCAAGGCGTTGGTTTTCGCTTTACCAACACCAACCTCGCGCAGGCACGCGCACTCACCGGCTGGGTGCGTAACATGGAAGACGGCTCAGTCGAGATGGAGATACAGGGAGCTCCGGCAAATATCCTATCTCATCTCGAGGCGCTTCATGCCTCCTACGAGCGCATGGGAACGCGTTTTCGCCTCATAGACGCTCAGGCCCGAGCCCCACTTGCCAATGAAGACGGTTTCAGTCCTCATTATTAGTATTGTGTGCTAAATACGGTATCATTTACCTACGACCGTTGATAGAAAAGAGGCGAGGCGCATGGCGGTGCAAAGAAGGAATACCAAGCAGCGAAAGCTGGTTCTTGACGCCGTGCGCCAAAGCTATAACCATCCCACCGCCGACGAAATCTACAACGCCGTGCGCGAACAGGATGACAAGATCAGCCGCGGCACGGTCTACCGCAACCTCAATCTCTTGGCAGATGCCGGAGAAATCCTCTCGATCAAGACGCCGGGCGGGAGTCGCTTCGATCGCACCATCGAGCCGCATGCGCATATCATCTGCACCTCGTGCAGCCGCGTCATCGACGTACCGCTCCCCTTCGATGCCCAGCTCGACGCCAAAGCGTCCGAGCAAATCGGCTGGCACGTCACGTCGCACTACACCATCTTCGAGGGTCTCTGCCCTGACTGTCGGTAGCCCTTAGGGGCATGCCCGCAAATCTACTTGCCCATCCGCTACAGCAAACAGCACATTTCTAGGCATGTCCCGAAAACCTACTCGGCGAGCAGGCGGTGCAGTTCTTCTTCGACCGTGCGCACGTAGCAGATGCGGTCGTTGATGCCACGCATAGAGGGATTGCAGCTCTCCATCAGATAGGGA
>CABUZE010000181.1 GCA_902495955.1 uncultured Collinsella sp.
GAATCCATTCGCCAGCCCAAGCGTCGCCGTAAGGAATCTGAGTACGGCATGCAGCTGCGCGAGAAGCAGAAGGTCAAGTTCATCTATGGCGTTCTGGAGAAGCAGTTCCACGGCTACTTCAACAAGGCCCGCAAGATGAACGGCGTCACCGGTGAGAACCTCATGATCATCCTTGAGTCTCGCCTCGACAACGTCGTCTTCCGTCTTGGCTTCGCCCGCACCCGCAAAGAGGCTCGTCAGTCCGTCCGTCACGGTCACTTCACCGTGAACGGCAAGCGCGTGGACATCCCGTCCTACCGCGTCAAGGCCGGCGACGTCGTCGCTGTCGGCGAGAAGTTCCGTGACCTCCTCCCCATCAAGGAGGCCCTGATTTCCTCCGAGCGCTTTGAGGTTCCTGGCTGGCTCGAGGTCGATATCGAGAAGCTGTCTGGTAACGTGCTCGCTCTGCCGACGCGTGAGCAGATCAGCGGTGATATCAACGAGCAGCTCATCGTCGAGCTCTACTCTAAGTAGTCCATCCGGGCTGCTGAGGCTGGAGGTAATACATGTCAGAATTCATTAGGCCTCAGGTTCAGGTCGAAGAGATTAACGAGACGTCTGCTCGTGTCTCCGTCGAGCCGCTCGAGCGTGGCTACGGCGATACACTGGGTAACTCCCTTCGTCGCGTTCTTCTGTCCTCACTCGAGGGTGCCGCCGTCGAGGCTATTCAGATCGATGGTGCGCAGCACGAGTTCATGACCATCCCTAACATGGTCGAGGATGTCACCGACATCGTCCTGAATGTCAAGGGTCTTGTCTTCAGGGCTCTCGGCACGACCGACGAGGCGACCGCCACCATCTCGGTTGACGGCCCCTGCGAGGTCACCGGTGCGGACTTCTTTATTCCGTCCGAGTTTGAGCTGGTCAACCCCGAGCAGCACATCGCTACGCTCACCGAGGGTGGCCATCTCACCATGAGCATGCGCATCGGCTATGGCCGCGGCTATGTTTCTGGCGAGGCCAACAAGCGCGACAACGATCCCATCGGTGTGATCCACGTCGACTCGCTGTACTCGCCGGTTTCCCGTTGCGCCAAGCTCGTTGAGGCTTGCCGTGTCGGTCAGCACACCGACTACGACCGCCTTGTCCTCGAGATCGAGACCAACGGCTCCATCGCCCCGCGCGACGCCGTGGTCCAGGCTGCCAATATCATCAACCAGCATATGGCTGCCTTTATGAACCTTGCCGAGACCCCCGAGGTCGAGGAGGAGGCTTCGATCTTCGCTCCCGAGGTCACCAACGACAACGCCGAGCTGGACAAGCAGATCGAGGATCTGGACCTTTCCGTCCGTTCCTACAACTGCCTTAAGCGCGCCAGCATTCACTCGGTCCGTCAGCTCGTTGAGTTCTCGGAGAACGATCTGCTCAACATCCGTAACTTCGGTGTTAAGTCGATCGAGGAAGTGAAGGACAAGCTTGAGTCCATGGGCCTGAGCCTGAAGGCTTAATGCTTCGCATATTTGAGGAGAAACTAGACCATGCGTCACAACGTTAAGAAGGGCCTGAAGCTCGGCACCGATGCGAGCCACACCAAGGCCATGAAGAAGAGCCTTGCTAAGGCCCTCTTCGAGAACGACCGCATCAAGACCACCGAGACCCGCGCTAAGGCGCTGCGTTCGGTCGTCGATCCGATCATCACCTGGGCCAAGAAGGGCGACCTGCACTCTCGTCGTCTGGCCATCGCCAAGCTCGGCGATAAGCAGCTCGTTGCCGAGATCTTCGACAAGGCTGCTCAGGGCATGTGGCAGGACCGCAACGGCGGTTACACCCGCATCATGAAGCTCGGTAACCGTAAGGGCGACAACGCTCCTATCGTTATCATGGAGCTCGTCACCGAGCCTTGCACGCCTAAGGCCAAGAAGGCTGCTCCGGCCCCCAAGAAGGCCGCTGCTCCCAAGAAGGTCGAGGCCGTCGAGGAGGCTCCTGCTGAGGAGACCGCTGAGTAGACAATCCGTCTGCATAGGCTATATTCGAGGGGTACGCTCGCGTACCCCTCTTTTTTTGTCGCGATACCGTTGATTGTTTGTTGGGAGCGCCCATGACCGCGCCGTCTGATTTGAATTCGATTCCAGAGCTCGATGCCACGCTCGTATTCCGTGTTGCCTATGACGGTTCGTCCTATAGCGGCTTTGCGGAGCAGCCGGGGCAAACGACGGTTGCGGGCGAGCTGCGTCGCGCTATCGAGACGCTCTTGCGCCGTCCAATCGACCTGACGTGTGCAGGCCGTACCGATGCCGGCGTGCATGCGGTGGCGCAGTACATCAGCGTGCCCGTAACGGACGCTGAGCTTGCGTGTACGCGCCGTAGGTGGCTGAAGGCTATGGATGCCCTCCTTCCCAAAGATATCGCCATAAACGAGGTCTACAAGGCCCGTAAGGGCGTTTCTGCGCGCTTTGACGCGCGGTCCCGTACGTATACGTACCGTATTGCCGATCGCGACGCGCGCCCCGTGCTCTCGCGCGGTGCGGTGTGGTGGCATCGCTACCCCTTGGATGTCGATGCCATGGCTGCCGCGTGCCCTGCGCTCTTGGGCGAACAAGACTTTAAGAGCTTTTGCAAGGTCGCC
>CABUZE010000182.1 GCA_902495955.1 uncultured Collinsella sp.
CGCACGGTGAGCGTATGGTGGGCTCGGAGCTGACGCCCGAGGACCTCGATGTCGACCGTACCCTGCGTCCCCAGCGCTTGGATGACTACTGCGGTCAGGAGCATATCAAGCAGAGCCTTCGCGTGCTCATCGAGGCGGCGCAGAGCCGCGGCGAGACGCTCGACCACGTGATCTTCTCGGGCCCTCCGGGTCTGGGCAAGACCACGCTGGCTACGGTTATCGCCAACGAGCTGGGCGCTCAGATTAAGACGACGAGCGGTCCGGCCATCGCGCGCACCGGCGACCTGGCTGCCATCCTTACCAACCTGCAACCGGGCGACGTGCTGTTTATCGACGAGATCCACCGCCTCAACCGCTCGGTCGAGGAGGTCCTGTATCCTGCGATGGAGGACTTTGCGCTCGATATCGTGATCGGCAAGGGTCCGGCGGCGCGCTCGATTCGCCTGGACATCCCCAAGTTCACGTTGGTGGCGGCAACGACTCGCTCGGGCATGTTGACCGGCCCGCTACGTGACCGTTTTGGCATTTCATATCGCCTGGATTACTACACCGTTGAGGAGCTCGCCCAGATCGTGACACGCTCGGCGACCATTCTGGGTGTGACGATCGACCATCCCAGCGCACTCGAGATCGGCTCGCGTTCGCGTGGCACGCCGCGTCTTGCCAACCGTCTGCTCAAGCGCGTGCGCGACTACGCGCAGGTGCGCGGCAACGGGCCTATTGAGCTCGATATCTGCCGTCAGGCGCTCGAGTTCTTCGAGATCGACGAGCTTGGTCTGGACTGGATGGACATTCGAATCTTGGAGACGCTTGCCAAGACGTTCTCCGGCCGTGCCGTTGGCTTGACCACGCTTGCCAGTGCGGTGGGCGAGGACCCGGGTACGCTTGAGGATGTCTACGAGCCCTATCTGCTGCAGTGCGGATTGATGATTCGCACACCGCAGGGTCGCCAGGCAACGCTTCGCACATTCGAGCATTTGGGTATCGAACCGACCCTGTAGGAATGGGCTTGTTTTAGCGCATCTGTAGGCTATCGCTGGGCATCGGGTAAACATATCGCCGTTCGTCGGTTACGGGCGTTTTACTATTGCGCGCGCGTGCTATGCTGGATTGGTCTTTTTCTCATCCGGTAACGAAAGGACCGCCCATGCCTACTGACATCGAAATCGCACGTTCTGTTACGCCGCTGCCTATTACCGAGGTGTCCAAGAACGCCGGCGTCGACGTTAAGCATCTGATTCCGTACGGCTTTGACAAGGCAAAGGTCGACTATTCCCTGCTCAACGAGCCAACTGATCACCAGGCCAAGCTTGTCCTCGTGACCGCTATCAATCCCACGCCCGCAGGCGAGGGCAAGACCACCACGACCATCGGCCTGGCCGACGGTCTGCGTCGTCGCGGCGTCAAGAGCGCCGTGGCCCTGCGCGAGCCTTCGCTCGGCCCCGTGTTTGGCGTGAAGGGCGGTGCCGCCGGTGGCGGTTGGGCCCAGGTCATCCCCATGGAGGACATCAACCTGCACTTTACCGGCGACTTCCATGCTATCGGTGCCGCCAACAACCTGCTGGCTGCCATGCTCGACAACCATATTCAGCAGGGCAACCAGCTCGGTATCGATGTTAAGCGCATCACCTGGAAGCGCGTTGTCGACATGAACGACCGTCAGCTGCGCCATGTTATCGACGGCATTGGCGGCAAGGCCCAGGGAGTGCCGCGCGAGGATGGCTTCGACATCACTGTTGCCTCCGAGGTCATGGCAATCCTGTGCCTGTCCACGAGCATCAACGATCTTAAGGAGCGCCTGGGCGAGATTGTTGTCGGCTACAGCTATGCCGGCGAGCCCGTCCGCGCGCGCGACCTTAAGGCCCAGGGTGCCATGGCGGCTCTGCTCAAGGACGCGCTCAAACCCAACCTGGTTCAGACACTCGAGGGCACGCCTGCGTTTGTCCACGGCGGTCCCTTCGCCAATATCGCCCACGGCTGCAACTCCATCATGGCCACCCGCATGGCCATGCGCTTTGGCGACGTCGCGATTACCGAGGCCGGTTTCGGCGCCGACCTGGGTGCCGAGAAGTTCCTCGACATCAAGTGCCGCATGCCGGGCGTTCGCCCCAGCGCTGTCGTGATCGTCGCCACTGCCCGCGCGCTTAAGTACAACGGCGGTGTTGCCAAGGCCGACCTCAACGAGGAGAACCTTGAGGCCCTCAAGGCCGGCATGCCCAACCTGCTGCGTCACGTCGACAACATCCAGAACGTTTATGGTCTGCCTTGCGTGGTCGCCATCAACCGATTCCCGACGGACACCGAGGCCGAGCTTGCGCTCATCGAGTCCGAGTGCCAGAAGCTCGGTGTCAACGTTAAGCTGTCCGAGGTTTGGGCTAAGGGCGGCGAGGGCGCGCTCGACCTGGCCGATGAGGTCATGCGCCTGATCGAGCAGCCGAGCGAGCTCAAGTTTGCCTACGAGGATGGTGCCGATGTGGCCGACGCTCTGGAGGCTGTTGCCACCAAGGTCTACCGCGCCGACGGTATCGACTTTACGCCGGCTGCCAAGCGCCAGCTCGCCGAG
>CABUZE010000183.1 GCA_902495955.1 uncultured Collinsella sp.
ACCATCGCGATAGGCTTACCCAGGGCATTTTGCAGCGCACTCGCAATAAACGCACCGATGTAGCCACCCGAGGCGGACAGATTTTGCGGCGTGAACATAAGGTCGCACGAGTCGCTCGTACCTGGCACCATCAACGAAAGAATGGAGACGACGGCGATAAAGACCACGGCGCCGCCCGCAACAGAGCGCGCGTTGAGCGGCGAGTCCTCGCCTAAAAAGAGCGTGGCGGCAAAGAGCAAAATGACGATCGGCAGCACGTAGGCGCCCAGACCAAAGCCCAGGTGGTAGAAACCGGCAACCGCAGCCGTAACGGGCGCAGTCGCCGGCGAAATCACGGCAATAAAGGACGCAATCGCCAAAACGGCAATGACCACGCCGGCGATATCGCGGTTGGCCGAAGGCTCGACCAGGGGCTCGAAATCGTCGAACTCGGCCTCGTGGCCCTTATTGGCACGAAGATGGGAACCGGCACCCTTAGCAGATGCCGGTTGGTTGTTGGCCTTATTGCCTTTGGCGTTTTGTGCAGATCCGCGCGCCAAACTAAACCTCCATGACGACCGGGATGATCATCGGGCGGGTGCGCGTACGGCTCCAGATAAAGTTAGAGAGCGAATCGCGCACGGCCTTGCGAATGGCATCGGAACCGCTGCTCGTAAAGCTGAACTTGCCCTTCTCGATCGTCTTCATAATGGATGCGGAGGCATCCTCGGAGAACTGGTCGTCGATGGCAAACGAGACGCCGCGGCCCGAGAACTCGATGGCCTCGATCTTCTTGTGCTTGAGCGAGACGATGGCAACAGCGGTAACCATACCGTCGTTGGCAAGCTTCTGACGATCGCGCAGGACGATGGGGTCGGTATCGCCGATACGCAGGCCGTCGACGTAGACGACGCCGGACTCGACGGGCGTACCGCGTTTGACGATACCGCCGCGCATCTCGAGCGTGTCGCCGTTATCGAGGATAAAGATATGATCATCCTTGATGCCCATCTTACGGGCAAGCTGGGCATGGGCGCGCAGATGCACGGCTTCACCGTGAACCGGCATAAAGTACGTGGGCTTGGCCATGGCCATCAGGAGCTTGAGCTCCTCCTGGCTACCGTGGCCCGAGACGTGGACAAGAGCGCGGTTCTTATCCCACACGTCGCAACCGAGCTTGGCCAGGCTGTTGACGACCTGCTGGACGGCTTTCTCATTGCCGGGAACAGGAGTTGCCGAGAGGATGACGGTATCGCCCTCGTGGATAGAGAGCGTCTTGTGCTCGCCATTGGCCATGCGGGACAGGGCCGACAGCGGCTCGCCCTGCGAACCGGTGCACATGACGACGATCTTGTCGTCGGGCAGGTTATCGATATCGAAGGCATCGATGATATCGGCATCGTCGATGTTGAGGTAGCCCAGCTCACGCGCCACGCGGGTGTTAGTGAGCATGGAGCGACCGGTCACAACGACCTTACGGCCGCACTTGCGGGCGGCATCGCAGATCTGCTGCAGGCGATGGATGTGGCTCGAGAACGACGCGACGAACACGCGACCCGGGGCGTTCTTGATGGCGTGCAGCAAGTTGGGACCAACCTCGGCCTCGGACTTGGTAAAGCCGGGAACCGTTGCATTGGTGGAGTCGGAAAGCAGCAGATCGATGCCCTGCTTGGCAAAGCGGCTGATAGCGGCATAGTCGGGCGTGACGCCATCGATGGGCGTCTGGTCGAGTTTAAAGTCGCCGGTGTGCATAACGGTGCCCTGGTTGGTGCGGATAAAAACGCCCAGAGCGCCCGGGATGGAGTGCGTCATCGAGAAGAAGTCGAGCGAGATGCCGCCGAGGTTGACATGGCTGCCGCCCTTGACCTCGCGGAACTTGGGTGCGCGGATGCGGAACTCAGAAAGCTTGCCCTCGATAAAGCCAAGCGTCAGCTTGCTCGAGAAGATGGGCACCTTATTGTTGAGGTCCTGCAGCAGGTACGGAAGCGAACCGGTGTGGTCCTCGTGGCCGTGGGTGACGACGATACCGCGGAGCTTCTCCTCGTTCTCCAGAACATAGGTGTAGTCGGGAAGCACCAGGTCAATACCGGGCTGGGAGTCATCCGGGAACATGAGGCCGGCGTCAACGAGCACCATGTCGTCGCCGCATTCGAAGACCGTCATGTTCTTGCCGATGCCGTCAAGGCCGCCGAGCGGAATGATCTTCAAAGGAGATGATTTTTTAGCTGCCATAGGTTAGTGTGGTTTCCTTTCTTCGAAACGGGTCTGGAACAACCGACGGGGCGCTTCTGGCAAACCGACCGCCGGGAACGTACAAACATGCATCACAGAGTCGATGCAGTAACCATAGTATGATACCCATTTGCCCACCAACAGACCACCCATGCATCAAAGCCCCATCTGAACCCGTCTATCCCGCCGGTCTGTGGCCATCGGGGCCGGGGCGGGTTAAGTTTGTCGCGAGTTCCGCACGCAAAGGAAAGCACTTAATGTGCTTTCCGTCTTGCGCAGGACTGTAGAGCAGCAAACTTAACCCGCCCCGGCCCCGATGGCCACAGACCGGCGGGATAGACGGGTGGGG
>CABUZE010000184.1 GCA_902495955.1 uncultured Collinsella sp.
GACCTCTCTAGCCTCCTTATTGGGCGACATCGACTATCGTCCGTTTTGGGTGTCCATCAAAACGAGCGGACTTGCCCTGGTGATTGCGTTTGCGCTGGGCCTGTTTGCCGCGTGGAAGACCATGGGTACCTCGAGTCGCATCAAGGGCCTGCTCGACTCGGTCTTTACCATCCCTATGGTGCTGCCGCCCACGGTGTGCGGCTTTCTGCTCCTTATGCTGTTTGGCCGCTCGACCGGGGTGGGCCAGTGGCTGATCGCGCACGGCATCTCGATCGTCTTTACGTGGCCTGCAGCGGTGATCTCTGCCGTGGTGGTGTCGTTCCCGCTCGTCTATCGTACGGCACTCGGAGCCTTCGAGAGCCTCGACACGCAGATGCTCGATGCCGCGCGAACCCTGGGCTGGTCCGAGCGACGCATCTTCACCAAACTCATGATGCCCCTCGGTTGGCCCTCCATCGCCGCCGGCACGGTCCTCGCCTTTGCCCGCGCCATGGGCGAGTTTGGCTGCACCCTGTTTTTTGCGGGCAACTACGCCGGTATTACGCAGACCATTCCCATTGCGATTTACTTTGAGTGGATGGGCGGCAACACGTCGGTGGCCCTCTTTTGGGTCGCCGTCGTGATCGTGTTTAGTTTCCTGGTCATCCTGTTCATCAACATGTACACCGCTCATTCGCAAAAGTATCGCGAGCGCGGTCTCTCCCGTGCGGAGCGCAAGCAGGCCAAGGAGCTCGTCGGGCAGGGCGATTCGCTCGACCCGGCGGGCGGCGATGCCCTGCGTATCGATCGCGAGGCGCTGGCCGAGCTCATGCGCGATGATGCGGCGCCGCAGGGAGGTCGATAAGCTATGTCGCTCGTTATGGATATTAAGAAACGTTATCCCGGGTTTGTGCTTGACATGCAGCTTGAGGCCGGCGAGGAGCGCGTGGCGCTGCTGGGCGCCTCGGGTTGCGGCAAGAGCTGTACGCTGCGCTGCATCGCCGGCGTGGAGACGCCCGACGAGGGCAAGATCGTCGTCAACGGCGTGACCTTTTTTGATTCGGCCGCGGGCATCAATCTGTCGCCCCAGGAGCGTAAATGCGCTCTGCTGTTCCAAAACTATCAGCTGTTCCCCAACATGACGGTGGCCGACAACGTATGCGCCGGTGTAAAGGACGCGGGAGACGCCGCGGCGCGCAAAAAGCTCGCCGAGCGCTACCTGGGCATTTTTGGTCTGGCCGATTTTGCCGATCGCTATCCCACGCGACTCTCGGGCGGTCAGCAACAACGCGTGGCGCTTGCCCGCATGGTGGCGGCGCATCCGAGCATTTTTATGTTCGACGAGCCCATGAGCGCACTCGATTCCTATCTTAAGAGCGCCCTCGAACAGAATATGCTCGACCTGTTCGATGTATGCAACCACACCGTGCTCTACGTGAGCCACGACATCGACGAAGCGTGCCGCCTGTGCCCGCGCATCTGCGTGATGCACGACGGGCATGTTGAGGAGATCGGCTCCGTCGAGGACGTGGTCCGCCGTCCGCAGACGCTGGCGGCACTGCGCCTGACGGGCTGCAAGAACACAAGCCGGGCGCGCAAGATTGGCGACGAAGAAGTTGAGGCCCTCGACTGGGGCATGACCTTTAACGTGGGTCGCGAGGTTCCCGATGACGTGGCATATCTGGGCATTCGCGCAAGCTACTTCCATGTGGACAACCGTGCCGAGCGGGGTCGCAACAGCTATGACCTGCACGTGGCCCGCGTGAGCGATTCACGTTTTGAGCGCCTGGTGCTGCTGGACGTGCCGCGCGCCGACGCGCCCACGCGTCTGCAGTGGAAGGTCAACAAAGTGGGCATGCCTGTCGACGAGCTACCGCAAACAGGCGAGACGCTGCGCATGCATTTTGATGCCAGCAGGATCCATTTGGTTTGTCGATAGCGCCGGGTAATGCCGTCGGGGATATAAGCCTCGGCGGCTTTGTCTTGCCGTTCGCCGAATGGGGAATGACAAACTCTTATCAACACAGATAATTATTTATTAAACGACGGCACACGACGCTGTCGTACGCATGTCGGCGGTGTTCGTCTGGACGACAACCGTTGATATAGTTGACCTTAACTTGTAAAGGAGGGTGCGCATATGCCGCAGACGACATACATTCGCCGCGTTGCCGCGCGTGCCCTATATATGGCTCGGAGCCGCATATGAGCAGGTATGTTCACGGCTCCGGGAGAGACGACGCACAACTAAATAATCAACCGCAAAGCAGGTTCCCCAAAATTCCGGGTTTAGGCGCGGCTGGGTTTTCGCCACCCACCGTGCAGCAATACCGTAGCTATTCATTTTTGGTTCGAGAGGGGAACCGTCATGGCTGAAGAATTCGATTTCCATCCGATGTGGGAGAGCCTCGGCATGAATCTTGCCGACCACGACATGCTGCTGGGCGCCGTGGGCCAGATGTACGGCGATATGTTCCTGACGCAGAACAATCGCCCCAAGTCCACGTCCTACCTGGATTTTGTCGCCACCAACATCCACAGCGGCCGTATTAAGGAGATGCTCGACAAGAAGGAGGCC
>CABUZE010000185.1 GCA_902495955.1 uncultured Collinsella sp.
CGTCCAGCCCAACTGATGATTCGCCTTGCGCTGGTCGACCACTTTGTCGCCAGCGTTGAGCTCACCCACCAAGTCGTTTTGGGTGCCTCGATCGTTGTTGGCGATAGCAATCTTGATGCCGTGGGTGTTTCCATACGGATCCCAGTTTGCCACGATGTTATACCAGGCATACAGCGAGGGAATAACGCACACGCCTAGGGTAACCACCAGGGCGACGGGGTTCACAAGCAGTCGCTTAATGTCGCGCTTAAATATCGCAAAGGACACCTTTGCATTGGATAGTTTGCTGCCGAGACTCACGCTTGGACCATCCATCCTGTCGTTAAATCGAATCGTACTATCGACAACCATTGTAGTAGGCGCTTTAACGTCTCAAAGCACAATGGTGTTGAGTTTTGCGGGTAGCAATATACTACGAAGATGAGTTAACGTACAGATGTACAGTATCCTAAATTTCAGCAGGTCACAAAACCACTACCCGCACAAACTAGCAATCCGACTAGTCGTTGGGGACGTTCTTAACCGACTAGTCAAACAAGAACGTCCCCAACGACTAGTCATTTAAGAACGTCCCCAACGACCACCCCAATGACTACTTAGGACCACGGCAACGTCGATGTTTTGGCAATGCCAGCGAGCGGGCGCCAGAGCGAACAAATTGGCATGAAAAGAGGACGGCATAGACCTTCTGGTCATGCCGTCCTCTTTGAATGACAAGTTGTCGCTCTGGCGCCCGCGCAGCGTCGACTGGTCCGCCGTTCGTTAGAACGGCGGACCTGAGGGCAGCGTCGAGCCGTTACGCGGTTTGGTAAAACCGCGTAAATACCTAACTACATCAAGTTGCAAACAGCTGCTGCGAAGGCAACGGGGTCCTCGGGCAGAATGCCCTCGACCAGCAGGGCCTGGTCATAGAGCAAACCGGAGTACTGCTTGATCTTGTCGGCGTCGCCCGCCTTCTGAGCGGCGACGAGCTTGGAAAAGACCGGGTGCTTGGCGTTGAGCTCGAGCACGCGCTGGCTCTTGGGCATACCGTCGGGCGTACCCTCGGGACCCTTCTGGAGCACCTTCTCCATCTCGAGCGAAAGCGGGCCCTCGGTGGTGATGCACGCGGGAGCATCGGTCAGGCGCGCGGAGACGGCAACCTTCTCGACCTTGTCGCCGAGCGCCTCCTTCATGGCGTTAAAGAGGTCCTCGTTCTCCTTGGTGGCGTCCTCGGCCTCCTTTTTCTCGTCCTCGGTCGCCAGGTCAAGATCACCGGTTGCGACGTTCTTGAGCTCCAGGTGACGATCCTCAACCTCGGGCTCGGCACCATCGGCCACGGCCTTTTCGGCAGCCTCGCGGGCGGCATCGTCCTCGTAGATCTTGGGCATATCGGCGGCAACGTACTCACGCATAGCCTGGAAGGTGAACTCATCCACGTCCTGCGTCAGCAGCAGCACGTCATAGCCGCGGTCGAGCACGCCCTTTACCACGGGCAGCTTGGCCAAGCGCTCACGCGAGTCGGCGGCGGCGTAGTAGATGGCCTTCTGATCCTCGGGCATGCCCTTGGCATACTCGGCCAGGGTAATCATCTTCTGTTCCTTGGCAGACCAGAACAGCAACAGATCGGCGAGCTCATCGGCCTTCATGCCATAGCTCGAGTAGATGCCGTACTTAAGACCGCGGCCAAAGTTCTCAAAGAACTTCTCGTAGGCCTCGCGGTCGTTGTCACGCATATCCTCAAGGTCGGCGGTGATCTTCTTTTCCACACGCTTGGCGATGGCCTTGAGCTGACGGTTCTGCTGCAGCGTCTCACGCGAGATGTTGAGCGACACATCGGCGGAATCCACGACGCCGCGGACAAAGTTGTAGTAGTCGGGCAGCAGGTCGTCGCACTTCTCCATGATCAGGACGTTGGAGCTGTAGAGTGCCAGACCCTTCTCGTAATCCTTGCTGTACAGATCGAACGGCGCGCGGCCCGGCACAAACAGCAGGGCATCGTACTCGAGCGTGCCCTCGGCATGGAAGCTGATGGTGCGCGCAGGATCGTCAAAGTCGTGGAACGTGGACTTGTAGAACTCGTCGTAGTCCTTCTGCTCGACATCGGAGCTGCGCTTCTTCCAGATCGGTGTCATGGAATTGACGGTCTCGAGCTCCTGGTAGTCCTCGTACTCGGGCTTGTAATCGTCGCCGGCGTCCTCGGGCTTGGGTTTCTGGCGGCTCTTGGACACCATCATCTGAATCGGGTAGCGCACATAGTTGCTGTACTGCTGAATCAGGCTCTTGAGACCCCACTCGGTCAGGAAGCGATCGTAGGTCTCGGCCTCGCCGTCGGCATCGAGCTTCTCGTTCTCGCGCAGCGTCAGGATGACATCGGTACCGTGCTCGGCGCGCTCACCGTTCTCGATGGTGTAGCCCTCAAGACCGTCGGATTCCCACACATGGGCGACATCCTCGCCATAGGCGCGGCTGACGACCTTCACATGGCTGGCAACCATAAAGGCAGAGTAGAAGCCCACGCCAAACTGGCCGATGATGTCGACAACGAAG
>CABUZE010000186.1 GCA_902495955.1 uncultured Collinsella sp.
CTCGCCAGTTTGGGCCTTAAAGGTGGCGCATAGCTTGGAGCGGCTTGTGTAGAGCCTCTCGGCCACCTCGTTGATACCCACACGTCTGCCTTTGTCGAGCGCGCGCTCAATCATTGCTGTTGCTTCTTCGGCAATGGTTATGCTGACGTGTGTGTCTGCCGCCTGCCGCGCCTGCTTGTGGGCCGCGCGCGAACAGGCGAGCTCCGCGACCATGGTCTCCACGATGCCCTGCATATAGACACGTCCGCCTACGGTGCGGGCGCGTTCCTCGTTAATCCGGCGCAGCGTGTGGCAGATGGCAGACGTCGCTTCCTCGTGCCATGGCTCGGCAAACGCCTCAAAGATTCCCGCGAACTCGGTGGGATAGCGGTGCTCCAGTTCGTCAAAATATCCAGGCAAAAAGAGCACCGAGCGCGAGTGATAGAGCTGCCCCGCAAACAGCGGGCTTAATTCCTCGCCACAGCTATCTTGGATAAAGCTGCAAACGGCATTGTTTGACCACGGTCCATGCGAGGGTTTAAGGTTCGCAGGCGTTATGCCAATCTCGGGCATGCATGTAAGTGTGGGCGCGCTGACCTCGCTCACGCAGGCGTACCGCTCGGGTGTGTATTCGGCCAGGTACATATCGTGCGTCGGGGTAATGAAATGCTCCATGACAATGCAGGCAGGGGAGAGGGGCATGATCCATGCGCGTCCGTGTGCCCGATCGTTTGCCACCTCGCCGGTAAAGACGGCGCCCTTGCCGGTAAGCTCCAGGCCAAACTGCTCAAATTGCGGTGCGTAGAGCTCGGTTATGTCGGTCGCTGCCCGCCGCATTTGCAAAAGCGTCCCTTTCCTTTGCAGAAACGTCCACGCCTGGTTCGATTGTGAGCCATGGCTAACATATCAATGATAAGTTGATTACGGTTAACTCTCAAGCCGTAAGAAGGGAACCTCATGGCAAAGGGATCAAAAAGGGAAGGCGGCGGTATCGGCGAGCTGCTTGCATATGCCGGCGACCGTAAATTTCTAACGTATTTGGGCATGGCGCTCTCGGCGCTCTCGCAGCTGCTGAGCTTTGGCCCGTACGTGTGCATTTGGCTTGTCGCGCGCGATCTGATCGCCGTAGCACCTAACTGGAGCGAAGCCTGCGACATCGCGATGTATGGCTGGTGGGCCGTGGGTTTTGCCCTGGCAAGCATCGTAGCTTATTTCGTGGGGCTCATGTGCACGCATCTGTCCGCGTTTCGCTGCGCGTCCAATATCCGCAAGACTACGAGCGAGCACCTGCTTAAGCTGCCGCTTGGCTACTTTGACACGCACGCCACCGGTGAGCTGCGTCGTGTTGTAGACGGATGTGCCGCCTCCACCGAGACTTTGCTCGCACACATGCTGCCCGATATCGCAGGCGCCGCCGCCATGGTCGTGGGCTTGCTCGTGCTGCTTTTCGCCCTCGATTGGCGCTTGGGCGCGGCATGCCTCATCTCGGTGGCCATTTCGTTTGGCGCCATGGCCACCATGATGAGCGGCAAAGGCGCCGAGTTCATGAAGGCCTACATGGGCGCGCTGGTCAAGATGAACAAGACCGGCACCGAATACGTCCGCGGCATCCCCGTGGTCAAGGTGTTTCAGCAGACGGTCTACTCCTTTAAGGCTTTCCACGATGCGATCGCCGAATACGCCGACATGGCACAAAACTATGCGGGCACGTTCTGCCGAGGTCCGCAGGTACTCAACCTTACCGCGCTCAATGGTCTTGTGGCATTCCTGTTGCCCGTGGCGTTGCTGTTGGCGCCGGGCGAGACGGACTTCGCGCATTTTATGGCCAACTTCACGTTTTACGCGATATTTTCGGCCGTGGTGCCGACGGCCATGACCAAGCTTATGTTTGTGGGCGAGGCGTCTCAAATGAGTGCCGATTCGCTGGCGCGTATCCGAAGCATCATGGAGTCCGAGCAGCTCCCGGTGCCCGCTCAGCCTAAGCGTCCTGTTGGCAGCGATGTGCGCTTTGAGGACGTGAGCTTTACGTACGAGGGTGCCGAAGCACCTGCCGTTAGCCATGTAAGTTTCAGCGTTCCCGCTGGTGGCACCCTCGCCCTGGTGGGTCCTTCGGGCGGCGGCAAGTCAACCTGCGCAAGCCTGATCCCGCGTTTTTGGGATGTCTCCTCGGGTCGAGTGCTCGTAGGCGGTGTGGACGTTCGCGATATGGATCCGCACGAGCTTATGGACCAGGTCGCCTTCGTGTTCCAGACCAACCAGCTGTTCCGGCAAACACTTGCCGATAACGTGCGAGCCTCCAAGCCTACGGCCACTGACGACGAAGTGCGTGCGGCCCTCTCCGCAGCTCAGTGCGACGACATTGTGGCCAAGCTCCCACAGGGCATCAATACCATGCTCGGCGCCGGCGGGGCGTATCTTTCGGGCGGCGAGGTCCAGCGCGTGGCACTCGCCCGCGCGATCCTTAAAGACGCGCCTATCGTGGTGCTCGATGAGGCCACGGCGTTTGCCGACCCCGAGAACGAGGCGCTCATCCAGCGCGCCTTTA
>CABUZE010000187.1 GCA_902495955.1 uncultured Collinsella sp.
CCTTAGTGAGGTCGATGTACTGTTTGCCCTTGGGCGACAGCAGCGTGATGCCCAGGCGGTCGGTGTCGGCCTTCATCTCGTTGTAATAGGTGCGAACCTGCGGAGCCAGGACGATGACGTTGTACTGGTCCATGATGGCGTAGTGGCTGCCGTAGGCACCGGCGTTGGCGGTAATGTCGATGCCCAGCTCGTCGGCGCCTTCCTTAAGCGCGTTGGCGAGCAGTGCAGAGGTGCCGGCGCCAGCGCACAGAACCAGAACCCTCAGATCCTTGCCCTTAAGGGCGGACGGAGCTGCGGAGGCCTCAGTGGCAGAAGCGGTCTCGACAACAGGAGCCTCAACGGCGGGGGCGGCAGCGGTCTTGACGGCCTTGGTCTCCTCGGCCTCTTCTTCGGCCAGGGTCTCGGCCTCCTGCTTGCACAGGACGTTGTCGTAGGCCTTGCAGAACGGGTAGTAGATCAAGAAGTCAACGACCAGCAGGACGACAACCAGGACCAGAGAGATCGGCTGGAAGTTGGTGTCGATGAAGGTGCCGATCGGTCCGGGGAGTGCCCACGGCATGGCATAGATAAAGCCGTTCATGCCCAAAAAGTCGATGAAGAACTTACCAATGAGGACGTTGGCCACGGGGGCAAACAGGAACGGGATCAGGAAGTACGGGTTGAGGATGATGGGCGCGGCGAACAGCAGCGGCTCGTTGACGGCGAACATCACGGGCACGACAGAGGCTTTGCCGACGGCCTTGAGCTGCTTGGAGCGCATAAAGAGCAGGAAGATGATCGGGACAATGAACGTGGCGCCGGTGCCGCCGAGTTCGCCGATGTAGTTACCGAAGTTTTCGGTCAGGGCGAGGGCGGGGTGACCGCCGGCCTGCAGCGTGGCGAGGTTGGTGGTGATGTTGCCAAACAGCGCGGCGTTGAGGGCAGGCTTAACGACCGAGGGGCCGTGGATGCCCATGAACCAGAACAGCGGGATCATGAACCAGATGAGGGCGAGGCCGGCGTAGGAATCGGCAGCGGCGAACAGCGGGCTCACCAGCGTGGAGATGACGTTGGCAAACGGGACGGCCAAGCAGGTGCGGCAGATAACGTCGATGACGGCGACAAACAGGATGGAGAAGCTGAAGGCGAAGATGTCGCGGAAGTTCTGGGCGATGGCGCCGGGGACTTCTTTGGGCAGCTTGATGGTGATGTCTCGCTTAATGCAGAAGGCATAGATGTTGACCGTGGCAAATGCGGCGACAAAGGAGCTCAGCAGGCCCTTGGTGCCCATGTTGTCGGTAAAGAACACCGAGACATCGGCGCCGTCGATCTTGGCACTCGTCTGGGTAACGGCCAAGATGAGCATAGCGCACATGGCGGCGACCATGGTGCTCGTGGCGTTGATGGCCTTGCCGGCAGGCATGCGGCGGTTCTTGGAGCCGGTCAGCGCGCTTGCGGTGGTGCCGGCGACCATGATGCCCACGACGCCCATCGTGAAGTTGTAAACCTTGTTGCAGAAGTTCACGACGTCGACGCTCCACCAGTCGGGCAGCGTAAAGCCGCCGACCGTGGCGACAACGCCCGGCAGGGTCGAAATAAGCAGGAAGACAGAAGAAGACAGGATGATGGGCATTGCTGCCAAAAAGCCGTCTTTAATGGCCTGAAGGTAGATGTTCTTAGAGACCTTGTCGAAGTACGGCTGACCTTTCTCCAAGAACTTAACGATCGATTCCATAGTTCACGCTCCTCTTTGCATGAAATCTTAATGGCATGGACGTTGAAAACCTATATGGTCTCCCGCTTGCTAAAAGCCCGGGTGCAGGCGGGGTCGGTCCCAGGGGGAGAGAGGGGAGCGGCTGGGTTTGTATCGCATAGGGCCGCTCCCCTCTCGGGGGAAAGCGAGGCGATGCGCTACTGCGCGTCCGCCATAGTGTCGGCGAGCTCCTTGTACCAGAGTGCCGACTGCTTGATGTAGCGTTTTTGCGTGTCGAAGTCGATGTAGAACAGGCCGTAGCGCTTGTTATAGCCGTTGGCCCACGAGAACTGGTCCTGCAGGCTCCAGATAAAGTAGCCCTGGACGTCGACGCCCTCGGCGCGCGCCCGGAGCACCTTCTCCATGTGCTGGTCGACAAAGTCGATGCGCTCGGGATCGGCGACGATGCCGTTTGCGTCGGGCTCGGGGTCCTTGTGGCCCAGGCCGTTTTCGGTGATATAGATGACGGGGAGGTTGGGATAGGTGGCGCTGATGTGCTTGAGCGTGTCGTAGAGGCCTTGCGGGTAGATGAGCCAATCCCAGTCGGTGGTGGGGATACCCGGCATATCGACCTGCTGCCCGACGCCCTTAAACTTAAAGCACGAGGTGCCCTTGTCTCCGGTGCCGTTAAAGCTGTTGGTGGACTCGCCATCGTAGGCGGCGATAAACGCCGACTGATAGTAGTTGAGGCCGAACATATCGTTGCGGGGCGCCGCCTTGGCGAGCTCCTCCATGTCGCTGTCCTCAACCGTAAGCGTGGCGTTGTTGGCACGCAGAATCTCGTTGATGAG
>CABUZE010000188.1 GCA_902495955.1 uncultured Collinsella sp.
CAAAGACGTTATCGCCGCAGCTTACCGCTACAAGGTGGCGCAGCTCGAAGGCTAACCGATCAAAACCACCACAAAGGGGACAGGCACCTTTGTGGTGGTCGGTCGGCCGACATAGAAAAAGTCCCCGCCGGGCGTGTGCTCGCCGGGGACTTTGCCGTTTAATGGCTAGCGCTGAGGGTGATTACTCGCCCAGCAGGCTCTTGGTGATGGAAGCGGCGGCCTTCTTGCCGGCGCCCATCGCCAGAATGACCGTAGCGGCACCGGTGACGATGTCGCCGCCGGCCCAGATGCGGGGATCGGTGGTCTGGCCGGTCTCCTCGTCGGCGACGATGTAGCCCCACTTGTTGAGCTCCATCTTGCCGCCGATTTTGGCAGCGAAGGGGTTGGCGTTGGTGCCGATAGCCGAAATAGCGACGTCGCAGGGGATCTCCTCGATGGCGCCCTCGATGGGCACCGGGCGACGACGGCCGGACTCGTCGGGCTCGCCGAGCTCCATCTTCTGGACCTTGACGGCGCACACGGAGCCGTCCTCGCCAGCGACAAACTCGAGCGGGGAGACGAGCGGCAGAACCTCGACGCCCTCGGCCTTAGCATGGTGCAGCTCGGCGCGACGGCAGGGCATCTCGTCCTCGGTACGACGGTAGGCGATGATGGCGTGCGCAGCGCCCAGGCGCTTGGCGGTACGGACGGCGTCCATAGCCACGTTGCCGCCACCAAAGACAACGACGTTCTTGCCGTGCTTGGTGGGGGTGTCGTACTCGGGGAACTTGTTGGCCTTCATCAGGTTCACGCGGGTGAGGTACTCGTTAGCGAAGAAGACGTTGGGCAGGTTCTCGCCGGGGACGTTGAGGAACTTGGGCAGGCCAGCGCCGGTCGCCACGTAGATGGCGTCGAAGCCCTGCTCGAACAGCTCCTCGGCCGTGGCCATGTTGCCCACGACGGAGTTGTACTCAAACTTGACGCCCATGTCCTCCAGGCCGTCAATCTCGCGCTTGACGACTGCCTTGGGCAGACGGAACTCGGGGATGCCGTAGACCAGCACGCCGCCGCCGGTGAAGAAGGCCTCGAAGACGGTAACGTCAAAGCCGTTACGGGCGAGCTCGCCGGCGCAGGTGATGCCGGACGGGCCGGAGCCGACGACGGCGACCTTCTTGCCGTTCTTGGGGGCCATCTTGGGCGTGGAGGCGAGCTCGGGGCGATCACCCAGGAAGCGCTCGAGCTGGCCGATGGCCACGGGCTCGGACTTCTTACCACGGATGCACTTGCCCTCGCACTGGTTCTCCTGCGGGCAGACGCGGCCGCAGATGGCGGGAAGCATGGAGTCCTCGCGGATGGTATCGAGAGCGCCGCCGAAGTCCTTCGCGCGGATCTGCTCGATAAAGCGGGGGATGTTGATGTTGACGGGGCAGCCCTCAACACAGAACGGCTTCTTGCAGTTGAGGCAGCGCTCGGCCTCGGCCAGCGCCATCTCCTCGGTGAAGCCCTTGTCGACGGGGCGGAAGTCGCAGGCGCGCTCGGCAGCCGGCTCCTCGTTATCGGGGGTGCGGGGCGACTTCATATCGGCAACGAAACGACCGTTAACTAGTGGCATGCGCAGCTCTTTTCCTCATAGGCCTTGAGGGACTCGCCCTCTTCGGAACGGTAAGCGGCCTGGCGGGCACGAAGGTCATCCCAGTCGACCAGGGTGGCATCGAAGTCGGGGCCGTCGACGCAAGCGAACTTGGTCACGCCGCCCACTTCGACGCGGCAGCAGCCGCACATGCCGGTGCCGTCAACCATGATGGGGTTGAGCGACGCGGTGATGGGGGTGTCGTACTTTTGGGCGGTGAGGGTCGAGAACTTCATCATCGGAACGGGGCCGACGCAGAAGACCTGGCTCACGGCCTTGTCCTGCAGCAGACGCTCCAGCGGAGCGGTGACAACGCCCTGCTCGCCGTAGGAGCCGTCGTCGGTGGTGATGTGGATGTGGTCCTCGTCGAGGAGCTCGCGGAACTGGTCCTCCATGAGCAGGAGGTCCTTGGTGCGGGCGCCCATGATGGCGTGTACCTCGTGACCGGTCTCGACCAGGTGCTTAGCGACCGGGAAGGCAATTGCCAGGCCGACGCCGCCGCCAATGACGGCGCAGGGGCCCTCGGCCATCTCGGTGGGAACGCCCAGCGGGCCCACGACGTCGCGCAGCGACTCGCCTGCCTCGTAGGTGGAAAGCATCTCGGTGGTCTTGCCGATCACCATGAAGATGAACTCGACCCAGCCCTCGTCACCGTTCCAGCCGGCCAGGGTAAACGGGACACGCTCGCCCGTCTCGTTGGCGCGGACCATGAGGAACTGTCCAGCGTGCGCATGTTTGGCGATTGCAGGCGCCTCGATGCGGAACTTGAACACCTTCTCCGAGAACTGCGTCTTCTCCAGGATCTTATACATAGAACCCCTCTCTTGTTAGGGCCGCCGAACCGTGCCTCCACGGAAATGGACGGTAGCCCGAGTAAAACCGTACGCGCACAGGCGTTGTGCAGACATA
>CABUZE010000189.1 GCA_902495955.1 uncultured Collinsella sp.
ACCTGTACGGCGACATCGTGAGCGACCTGTGCGCTGGCCTGGTGGGTGGCCTGGGTATGGCCCCCGGCTCCAACATCGGTGCCGACTGCGCCATCTTTGAGGCTACGCACGGCTCCGCGCCCGATATCGCTGGCCAGGATATCGCCAACCCCACGGCCGAGATCCTCTCTGCTGCGATGATGCTCGATCACCTGGGCGAGAACGACGCTGCCAATCGCATTCGCGCCGCCGTATCTGCCACGCTCGACGAGGGCGAGCAGGTTACCGGTGACGTGCGTCGTGCCCAGACCGGCTCCGTTGAGGGTGCTGTGGGCACGCAAGCCTTTGCCGATGCCGTTATCGCGCACCTGGCCTAAGGTATGCACGCTGCAAACGCCTAAATAGTACTTAAGTGTTTGCGTATAACCTAAGAATCAATACGCCCGGCGCTCTGTCGGGCGTATTCTATTGCGGACTATGTTTCCTAACAAGGAGTAACTGATATGGGGCTGATTCAAAAGAAGGACGAGAAGGACGAGATCGACGGCATCCAGATCATCGAGCGCGGCGAAGGCCCCGACGGTGACGAGGACGAGAAGATCGATCTGGTCGCCGGTACGTCTGCCGAGCACATTGCTGCCGGCACGACCGCCGAGGAGGAGGACGCCCGCCTGGAGGCTCAGATTGCCGCGGATGCCGCTGACGAGAATCTCATGCCCGAGGAGCAGGATGAGGACAACGACTCCGACGTGGACGACCATGCATCCAAGCACAAGAAGACGATGATTGCCGCCTTTGTGGTTGCAGTCGTGATCGCTGCTGTGGTCGGTTTCTTTATCGGCAACGGTGGTTTTGGCGGCAAGGGCGTCGGCTCGGCGACCCTCACCGAGGACCAACTCGATTCGACCGTGGCAAGCTACAGCTACAACGGCAAGAAGAGCGACATCACCGCGCGCGAGGCCATCGAGAGCCAGTACAGCCTCGATACCGTCAAGGATGGCGATGGCAACTACACCGCTCCTTCTGCCGACGTCATCCTGTCCTACGTGCGCAACAAGATCCTGCTCGACGCTGCCGAGGACGAGGGCATCACCGTCTCTTCTAAGGAAATGAAAAAGTACGCCGAGGATTCCATCGGCACCTCCGACTACAAGACCATGGCCACGCAGTACGGCGTGTCCAAGGACCAGGCCAAGCAGATCGTCCGCCAGTCCGCGACGTTGCAGAAGCTCTACAAGAAGAAGGTCGGCGACAGCTCCGCAAGCATGCCGACCGCCCCGACCGAGCCTGCTGACGGCAATGAGGAGACCGCGAGCAAGGACTACGCCGACTACATCATCAACCTTGCCGGTGACGAGTGGGATAGCTCAAAGGGCACCTGGAAGGACGCCGATAGCACCTACGCTAAGGCCTTCGCCGATGATGCCTTTACGGCCGATAGCGCCACCTATAAGCAGGCCATGACCGCCTATTACACTGCTTACCAGCAGTACTCTTCGCAGGCTTCGAGCGCCAGCTCCAAGTGGACCGAGTATGCTAACGGCCTCTACGCCAAGGCCAACATCAGCATCTACGGCCTGTTTGCGTAAAGAGTCGCACGGCTCATCGAGCATCTAGCCGATAGACAGCAGAAAGTCCGCCAGTACGGAAGTCGTTCTGGCGGACTTTTTGCGTTGAGGGCGTGATTGGCGGCTTAATTATGGCTATTCATCTTTAAGTCCAAAAAGGCTATCGGCTTCATCGTCGGATATATATTCCAGTACATCGCCCGGTTGGCAGTCGAGTGCCCGACATATCGCGTCAAGAGTTGAAAAACGTATGGCAGAAACCTTGCCCGTCTTAATGCGTGACATATTGACCTGGGAGATGCCCACGCGTTCCGCAAGCTCTTTGGATGAGATCTTGCGTTCGGCGAGCATGCGGTCAAGCCGCAGAATAATCATGGATTCCTCCTAGAGCAACTCGTCATCTTGTTTTTGCAGGATATACCCGTAGCGGAAGATGCTGGCAATCAGGCAAATAATCAGGCCTGCAAAGAGCATGGAGGGCTCGAATAACTGGCCGGCGAACGCATCCGTAAAGCTGCCGCCAAATCCTAAGAGTATCATTCCCGTGATTACGGCACCAAGAAGCCTCACGGCAACGCCGCCGATAAGGAATAAATGTCCTACTCGACGAAGTGTCTGGTTACATTCAAGGTCAAAGGGCCTGCCTTCCTTTTCAATGTTGAAGAAAAGCCTGCGCACGCTTATCGCGATGGTAAGCGCGAGGCATGTCATCAAGAGGCTCCCTATGGCAGTGTGGCCATCGTGTGCGACGAGCATAAGTGGGGCCTGCGCATCGGTACCGACAATAGCCAGGCACGGCCCTTCGCCGGCTTGAAGTTCTACGGATTGGAGGCACGACCCTTGGGAGAGGCCGGGCAATATAAGTAGAAGGTCAATCGCAATGACTGCGAGGAGTCCCAGAGCGAGCGCTGTGGTAATGCAGATTGTGGCCCATTTGCAGATGCGAGCGAGCTTCCTCAGTTTGGCTATCG
>CABUZE010000190.1 GCA_902495955.1 uncultured Collinsella sp.
CGCTGCGGAGCTTTTGACAAGCTGATGGCGTAGCGGGGCAACGCAAAATCGCCCTCATCGACGACATCATCAGCGACGACTCCACAACCTACGTGACACAGATCACGGCGCCGATTGCCCCAGCAAAGTAAGAACCACCCGGAAGGCATCGGGCTTCCGGGCGGTTCTTCAATTTGACTATTGATGCACTAAGCCTGGGGCACCTGACCAGTAGCCAAGATCTGCTCGAGCGCGTCCTCATCCAGCACGGGTACGCCCAGCTGCTCGGCCTTGGTAAGCTTGGAGCCCGCTTTGGGACCGGCAACCAGGTAGCTCGTCTTCTTTGACACACTGCCCGAGACCTTGGCGCCGAGCACCTTGAGCGCCGCGCCCGCCTCGTCGCGCGTGCGGTTGACGAGCGTGCCGGTGAGCACGAAGGTCAGCCCCGCAAGCGGCTGTGCGTCGGCGAGCTCGCCCGCCACGCCAGCGTCGGCTGCGGCTTGCGCGTGCGCGGCGCCCAAGTCGACCTCGAGCGACAGACCCGCCTGACGCAGGCGCTCCAGCACGGCAAGGTTTTCGGGCACGGCCAGGAACTGCTTGACGCTCGCCGCAATCTTGGGACCGATGCCCTCACACTCGGCAATGCCCTCTTCGCTCGCCAAGATGAGCTTGTCGATCGACAGGAATCGCTCGGCGATGACCTCGCCCACGCTCTTGCCCACATGGCGGATACCCAGGGCAAACAGCACGCGACCGAGCGGCTGGCTCTTGGACTTGTTGAGCTCGGCGATGATTTTCTCGGCCGTCTTGAGGCCTACCGGAATGGGATCGCCCTTCTTGACGCCCTTTTTGCTGTTGGAGCTGGCATAGGTGCGCCCCGTGTCCAGGCCGGCGATGTCGTCAACCGTGAGCTGGTAGAAGTCCGCGACGTCGTGGATCAGGCCGGCGGCGATCTTCTTGTCGACGATCTCGTCGCCTAGGCCGTCGACGTCCATGCAGCCGCGGCTCACCCAGTGGAGCAGGCGCTCCTTGAGCTGCGCGGGGCAGTCGATGGACACGCAGCGGTAGGCAACCTCGCCATCCTCGTGGACCACGGGGCTGCCGCACACGGGGCAGACCTCGGGCATGTGCCAGTCGACAGAATCGGCCGGGCGCTTGTCGAGCACCGGGCCCACGACCTCGGGGATCACGTCGCCCGCCTTGTGCACGATGATGGTGTCGCCCTCGCGCACGTTTTTTCGGCGGATCTCGTCGATGTTGTGCAGCGTGGCGCGCGCGATGGTGGAGCCGGCAACCGTCACCGGGTCAAACTCGGCGACCGGCGTGAGCACACCGGTGCGGCCAACCTGGATGCGAATTTCGCGCAGGACGGTCTGCTTTTCCTCGGGCGGGAACTTAAAGGCAATGGCCCAGCGCGGCGCGCGGGCGGTAAAGCCCAGGTCGAGCTGCTGCTGGAAGCTGTCAACCTTTACGACCACGCCGTCGATGTCGTAGTCCAGGTCACCGCGATGCTCGAGGGCCTGGGCGCAGAACTCGTGGACCTCGGCCGGCGTGGCACAACGAGCCACGTTAGGGTTGACGCTAAAGCCGGCGCTACGCAGCCAATCGAGGAACTCGCGCTGGCTGTGGACGTGCAGCGGGTCGGTATCGGCGATGGCGTAGATAAAGGTGGCAAGATCGCGGCGCGCCGTAACCTTGGGATCCTTTTGGCGCAAGCTGCCGGCGGCGGCGTTGCGCGGGTTGGCGAAGGGGTCGCGTCCCTCAGCATCGGCCTCTTCATTCAGACGAACAAAGCTGCCCTTGGGCATATAGACCTCGCCGCGCACCTCGATGGTGCGCTCGCGGTCGGCGCCCATGTGGGCGAGCGCCGGCTCGGACAGGTGCATGGGCACGTCCTTGATGGTGCGCACGTTGAGCGACACATCCTCACCCGTTGTGCCGTCACCGCGCGTGGCCGCGCGCACAAAGGTGCCGTTTTGGTAGGTAAGCGCGACGCCCAGACCGTCGATCTTAAGCTCGCAGGTATAGGTGACGCTACCGGCACCGAGCGCATCCTCGGTGCGCTGAAGCCACGCGTCGAGTTCGTCCAGGTCCATGGCATCGTCCATGGAATACATGCGTGCCATGTGCGTGACCGGCGTAAACTGCTCGCTCACGTAGCCGCCCACGCGCTGGGTATAGCTGTCGGGCGTCACCAGGTCGGGGTAGGTGGCCTCGATTTCCTGCAGCTCAACGAGCATTTTGTCAAAGGCGGCGTCCGTGATCTCGGGCGCATCGAGCATGTAGTAGCGATAGGCGTGGTAATCGAGCTCGTGGCGCAGCTCGGCCGCGCGCGCTGCCGCCTGGGCACGAGCGTCGGTCGGTGCGGCGGCATCCGCGCTCGCGGGCGTTTCGGTATCGATGTCCACGCCGTCACCAAACAGGCTCGATTGCTCCATAGCGGCACTCCTTCGCTCGATTTCAAACGGATACTAGAGTACCACCGGTCACGATGGGGCCGAATAGCGGTCTCAAACCGCACCGAATCGGCAGCCG
>CABUZE010000191.1 GCA_902495955.1 uncultured Collinsella sp.
AAGCTGCGTGCCCAGGCCATCGCAAACGACGGCGAGCGCAACGTTGCCGTTATCGGCGGCGGCCCGGCCGGCCTGGCGACGGCGTTCTTCCTGACGCGTGCCGGCGTGCCCGTCACCATCTTTGAGGCCCGCGATTCGCTCGGTGGCGTGGTCCGTCACGTGATTCCCGAGTTCCGCATCGCGAGCGACGATATCTCCCACGATGCCGAGCTCTGCCTAGCCTTTGGCGCCAAGGTGCAGCTCAACGCCCGCGTGGAGTCCATTGACGAGCTCAAAGCCCGGGGCTTTACCGACGTGGTCGTGGCCACCGGTGCCTGGATGCCCGGCTCTGCGGGCTTGGGCGAGGGTGCCGAGCTCGACGTGCTGGAATTCCTCGAGACCGCCAAGAAGGGCGAGAAGCTCGAGCTGGGCGAGGACGTCGTGGTCATCGGCGCCGGCAACACCGCCATGGACGCGGCCCGCGTGGCCAAGCGCCTGGCCGGCGTGAAGAACGTGCGCCTGGTCTACCGCCGCACCAAGAAGCAGATGCCCGCTGACGAGGAAGAGCTTGATCTTGCTCTTGCCGACGGCGTTGAGTTCTGCGAGCTGCTGGCGCCCAAGGCGCTCAACGGTGCCGTGCTGACCTGCGACGTTATGGAGCTTGGCGAGCCGGATGCAAGCGGCCGTCGCAGCCCCGTCGCCACGGGCGAGACCGTCGAGCTTTCCGCCACCACGGTGATCTGCGCCGTGGGTGAGGGTATCGATGCCAGCCTGTATGATGCCGCGGGCGTCGAGCACGACCGTCGCGGCCGCCTTGCCGCCACCTCCACCGGCGTCGAGGGCGTCTGGGCTGCGGGCGACTGTCGCCGCGGTCCTGCCACCGTGGTCGAGGCTATTGCCGATGCCGCCGAAGTCGCCCGTGCCATTGCCGGCGTGGACTTTAACAAGTACGCCGACTGCAACGAGCAGGCCGGCCGCGAGGACACCTGCTACGAGCGCAAGGGGTCGCTGTGCCGCGACAAGCGCAACTGCACCAAGACCCGCTGCCTGGGCTGCGGCTCGGTGTGCGAGGTCTGCTGCGATGTGTGCCCCAACCGCGCCAACGTTGCCATTAAGGTGCCGGGCCTGGCCAAGCATCAGGTCGTCCACGTCGACGGCATGTGCAACGAGTGCGGTAACTGCGCCGTGTTCTGCCCCTACCAGGAGGGCCGTCCCTACAAGGACAAGCTCACCCTGTTCTGGAGCGAGCAGGACATGGAGAACTCCGAGAACGAGGGCTTCCTGTCCGTGGACGAGGACCACTTTAAGGTCCGCGTCGCCGGCACGGTCCGCACTGTCTCGGTCGATGCCGTCAACACCGGTCTTCCCGAGGCCGTCCGCCTGACCATCAGGGCTGTGCGCGACAACTATCCGTATCTCCTTAAGAAATAGGCAAGTCTCTTATGGCCAAATCCATTCAACATAACGTGGCCTACGTTGCCTGCGGAAGCGGCTGTGCTTCCGCAGACGGCGACGCCCGCTGCAGCGAAGGCTGCATTGGCTGTGGCGCCTGCGTCACGGCGTGCCCCCACGGTGCCATTGCGCTGGTCGATGGCATCGCCCGCGTGGATCGCTCCAAGTGCACGGGCTGTGGCCTGTGCGGCATGGCGTGCCCGCAGCGCGTGATTGCCTTCGTTCCCGGCTACCAGAACATTCTGGTGCGCTGCAACAACACCGATAAGGGCGCCATTGCGCGCAAGATCTGCGACACGAGCTGCATCGGTTGCGGTATGTGCGCCAAAAAGTGCCCTGCCGGCGCTATCCGCATCGAGGACAACTGTGCCCATATCGACGGCGTGGACTGCCTATCGTGCGGCATGTGCGCCGTCGTCTGCCCGCATGGCGCCATCCACGACCGCACCGGCATCGCCGCCGGCGTGTAGAAGGGAATCACCATGGCACAGGAATTCACTTTTACCGTTAACGGCATCGAGCGCACGACGACCCAAAACAAACCGCTGCTGCGCTACCTGCGCGACGACCTGCACATTCACTCCGCCAAGGACGGCTGCTCCGAGGGCGCCTGCGGTACCTGCACCATTCATGTGGACGGTGCGGCTGTGAAGGCCTGCGTACTGACCACCGCTCTTGCCGCCGGTCGCAACATCGTGACCGTCGAGGGCCTGCCCGAGGACGTGCGCGAGGCCTTTGTGTACGCCTTTGGCGCCGTGGGCGCCGTGCAGTGCGGCTTTTGTATCCCCGGTATGGTCATGGCGGGTGCGGCGCTCATCGCCGAGGACCCCGAGCCCACCGAGGAGCAGATCAAGTACGCCATCCGCGGTAACGTCTGCCGCTGCACCGGCTACAAAAAGATTATCGAGGGCATCTCGCTGGCCGCTGCGGTGCTCCGCGGCGAAAAGCAGATCGACGAGGATCTGGAGCGCGGCGACGACTACGGCGTGGGCAAGCGCGCCTTCCGCATCGACGTGCGCAAGAAGGTGCTCGGCGAGGGCAAGTATCCCGACGACATCGACGCGCTCGATCAGCCG
>CABUZE010000192.1 GCA_902495955.1 uncultured Collinsella sp.
ATATCCTGCGAGCAGGCGTGAAAGACCTTAGTCACGCTCTCGTCGGCCATAAGCTCGGCCAGCGGCGATAGGTCGTCGATTACCAGGGGATCGACCGCGACGCTCTCGGCAGGGGTGGCAATCTGAACCAGGCACAGGCGCGGATGGAACGTGCGCTCGCGCAAAAACTCGGTATCGACGGCAATCGCGTCGAACTCACGGGCGCGCTGGCAAAAGTCGAGTAGAGCCTGATGTGTGGAAATGTACATATCAACCCATCGAATAAGGTTAGGCCCGAAAAACACGGGTAGGATATCGGCATTGCCCTACAACTATACTCGGTTAGTCACAGAACGGGAACGTAAGTATGCGCTGCCTTATCATCCACAACCCGGCATCGGGCCCCAGCTCAGATGAAATCTACGCATTCACGCACGCCCTCGCGCAGGGCGGCGACGAGGTCGTGATGCGTTTTATCGGCGATGGCATGGAGCCCGAGGACGCCGTGGCAGACGTGCGCGAGTTTGATCGCGTGGTCGTTTCGGGCGGCGACGGCACCGTCTCCAACGTACTCGACCAGATGCGCGGATGCGGTGTCCCCACGCTCGTCTTCCCCTCCGGTACGGCCTGCCTGTTCTTTAACAACATCGGTAATGCCCCCGAGGCAGCGGCGCTTGCCAAGGCTTGCCGCGCCGGTCGCACGGTCAAAGTGGACATGGGCGAGCTCTTTTGGCTCGACGAGGACGGCAACGAGAAGCGCCACGGCTTTATCATCATTGCCGGCTCGGGCTTCGACGCCGAAATCATGATGAAGGCCGCTCCCACCAAAAACGACATCGGCGAGATCGCCTACTTCCTCTCTGCGCTCGCCACGCCCAACCCCACGGTGGCGCACTTTACCATTGAGCACGACGGCATTGTCGAGGAGCTCGACGGCATCTGCTGCATGGCTGGCAACACCTCGGTCATTCAAAACGACATCAACCTGTTCCCCGATTGCCGCATGAACGACGGCATGGTCGACATCGCGGTCATCGAGCCCGTAAAAACCGTCCAGCTCCTGCCCACCGTGATCACAGCCGCGCTCGACACCGCCGGCAAGGTGCTCGGCCGTCCGCAGTTCAAGATCATCCAAACCAAGGAAGCCAAGATCACCTGCTCGCCGTCGCTGTGCATGCAGTTCGACGGCGAGATCATCTCCAGCAACTCGGGCGTCTTTGGTGCCCGCGCGCTTCCGCAATGCCTCGACCTCATCGTCGACGAATTCTCACCGCTTGGTAAATAGGAGGACCCCATGAACGACAACCCTCTGCTCGGCTTTATCGTCATCGTTTTGGCCATGCTCATCGGCTATGCGATCAACGTGATCCACCGCCGGAAGAAGTAATTCCACATTGGTATGATATTCATCCAATTATCGTCTCCCCTGCTGTTTATGCATTTGCCAAACAGCAGGGGATTTTCATTTCGGGCATTCCCAGCTACTTTATTCGACTACAGTAATTACAGGGCGTCTTTATTAAAGTAAAGCTATAAACTGAGTACAATTAACCGCTCATCGCATATTTCATCACGCTTATCGAGTAAGTTTTTTTCATAGATGAATATTGTTTCCAGTTCGTTACGCTAATGAGGTGTCTTTATTGGCTGAAGCCCTCTGGCGACAGAGGGCTTTCGCACGCTGGGAGGGAAAATGAGGAAAACTCGCCCCGTCAACGCGCTCAAGAAGCTAGGCATAGGCCTCGCCTTTGGAGCTGCGACCATCATGTCCATGCCGACATCTGCGCTCGCCTGTACGCAGATGTACATGGGCAAAAACCTTACGGCCGACGGCAACACGTACTACGGCCGCGCCGAGGACTTTGGCAAGCGCTATCTTAAGCACTACGGCATCGAACCTGCCCACGAACCTGGCTTTAAGTACAGCTCGATTGAATCTGCTTTTGAATACACTTCGAACAAGCCCACCTATCGCTACAGCTATGTACGCGACCACCCCTCCAACTGGATGGGTCGCACCGACGCCTACTCCGAGGCCGGCATCAACGAGAAGGGCGTCTCCTGCTCTGCCACGCTAAGCACCTCCTATAACGAGGAGGCCGCTGCAGCAGACCCCATCGATGAGGAAGTAGGTCTGGGCGAGTACAGTTACGGCAGCATCATCCTGGGCGAGAGCGCCACGGCCCGCGAGGGCGTCGAGCTTCTCGGCAGCCTGATCGATGATCAAGGCGGCTGCACCAACGACCAGATCATCATCGCCGACAACAACGAGACCTGGCTGTTCGCCACACTTTCCGCCCATCAGTGGATCGCCATGAAGCTCGCTGACGACGTCGCGTCGCTCAACCCTAATATCGGGAGCCTCAACTACGATGTCGACCTCAATGACACCGAGAATTGCCTCCACTCTGAAAAGATCCAATCCATGCCCGAAGAAGACGATATGAGAAAGCCATTTGGGTCGCCTCCCCCGCGGCGCAGCTTCTTTCCGCGGGCTCGG
>CABUZE010000193.1 GCA_902495955.1 uncultured Collinsella sp.
CATCGTGGCGAGCGCCTGGTCCATGTTCTTATACGTCCAGGCGGCAGCCTGCGTGTTGTGCTTGATGGCGGCATTCTCGGCGGGCAGGCCAAAGGCATCGAAGCCGATGGGGTGCAGCACGTCGAAGCCGCGCATGCGGGCCTGACGGGCCATGGCATCGCCGATGGTGTAGTTGCGCGCGTGGCCCATGTGCAGGTCGCCCGACGGATACGGGAACATCTCGAGCACGTACTTCTTAGGCTTGCTGTCGTCGGTGTCGACGGCAAAGAGGTTGGAGTCCTCCCAGGCCTTCATCCACCTGGGCTCAATGGCCTGCGCGTCGTAGGCAGGGATCTCGTCCTTATGATCTGTGCAATCGCACATATCAGCTCCTTTGTTTTCTCGGTTGGGGCGGTTCGTTCTTACCTTTACTCGCTGCTGCGGACAGTCCTGCGCAAGACGAAGAGCACATTTAGTGCTCTTCTTTGCGTGCGGAACTTGCAGCGAGCAAAGGTAAGAACGCCCCGCCACATCGTTAACTCGCATGATGATAGCAAATACGACAAGCGAGATGCCTGCGACTTGCAGGCATCTCGCTTTATCTAAATAACGTGGTTGAAACTCAACCTTTGATATGCAGTTCTTACCTTATCGATAGGAAACGCTCTGCTGAGAATCCTTCACGACAACGTCGTGGGCGCCGCCTTCAACGATGGAGGTGGAGCTGACCAGCGTTAGGCGCGCCTTTTCCTGGAGCTCGGGGATCGAGAGGGCACCGCAGTTGCACATCGTGGACTTGACCTTGTAGAGCGTGCCGCCCACGCCGTCCTTGAGGGAGCCGGCGTACGGGACGTAGGAGTCGACGCCCTCGACGAAGCTGAGCTTCGCGGCGCCGCCCAGGTCGTAGCGCTGCCAGTTGCGGGCACGCGCGGAACCCTCGCCCCAGTACTCCTTCATGTACTGGCCGTTGACGTTGACGCGCTCGGTCGGGCTCTCATCAAAGCGGGCGAAGTAGCGGCCCAGCATCATAAAGTCGGCACCCATGGCAAGGGCGAGCGTCATGTGGTAATCGTAGACGATACCGCCATCGGAGCACACGGGCACGTAGACGCCGGTCTCCTCGTAGTACTCGTCGCGAGCGCGGCAGACGTCGATCAGCGCGGTGGCCTGGCCACGGCCGATGCCCTTGGTCTCGCGGGTAATGCAGATGGAACCGCCGCCGATACCGACCTTGATAAAGTCGGCGCCGCAGTCTGCCAGGAAGCGGAAGCCCTCGGCGTCGACGACGTTGCCGGCACCGACCTTGACGTCCTCGCCGTAGTTGGCGCGGATCCACTCGATGGTGCGCTACTGCCACTCGCTGAAGCCCTCGGAAGAGTCGATGCACAGGACATCGGCACCGGCTTCGATGAGCAGCGGCACGCGCTCGGCATAGTCGCGGGTGTTGATGCCGGCGCCGACCATGTAGCGCTTATCGCCGTCGAGCAGCTCGTTGGGGTTGGTCTTGTGGCTGTCGTAGTCCTTGCGGAAGACGATGCCCATAAGGTGATCGTTGTCGTCGACGATGGGCAGGGCGTTGAGCTTATTGTCCCAGATGACGTCATTGGCAACCTTGAGGCTGATGTTCTTGTCGCCCACGATGAGCTGCTCACGCGGGGTCATGAACTCGGAGACCTTCGTCTGGTGGTCATCGCGGCTGGGGCGATAGTCACGGCTGGTGACGATGCCCAGGAGCCTGCCCTTGGGGGTGCCGTCGTCGGTGACCGGCATGGTGGAGTGACCGGTCTTATCCTTGAGCTCGATGACCTGCTCCATGGTCATGTCGGGGGTCAGCGTGGAATCGGACTGAACGAAGCCGGCCTTGTGATCCTTGACGGCCTTGACCATGGCGGCCTCGGACTCGGCGCTCTGGGAACCGTAGATGAAGGACAGGCCGCCCTCGGTAGCGAGCGCGACACCCATGTCGACGCCCGAGACGGACTGCATGATGGCGGAAACCATGGGGATGTTCAGGGTGATTGCCGGCTTCTCGCCGCGCTTGAAGCGGGTTAGCGGCGTCTTGAGAGAGACGTTGTTGGGGATGCACTGCGAGGACGAGTAACCAGGAACCAGCAGATACTCCGAAAACGTGTGGGACTCACCGGGAAAGAACGTAGCCATGTTTCTCCTTTTTCCATGCGACCGGTCGGCTGCAGGCCTCGTAGGACCCAGCCCAACCTTGGGCGCCCAATACTGGGGAAGTATCTTAACGCACTTTGACTGCTACAATGCATGATTTAAGAAGAGCACACGAGGGCTTGACGCAGGCTTTGCGTTTGCCCAGCAAACACTTTAGCGGGGAGACGTGGAGCACATGGAGTACAAGACGACGGCAAAGTTGGTCATTCAAGCGTGCGACAAAGATCTGCCGGGCGTGTTCGGCCACGGCTGCGTCTTACTGCTGCAGGGCATCGCCCGCGAGCACTCGCTCAACCGCGCCGCCAAGAGCATGGGCATG
>CABUZE010000194.1 GCA_902495955.1 uncultured Collinsella sp.
CCATGGTTTCGGTTATCCTGCCCCGTGCCGAGGTCGCAGCCGAGCGCGTGGAAGAGGTCATCACCTGCCCCACGAGCATCAACGACCCCGCCTCGCCCAAACTGCCCGCGGCCAGCGCGCCGCGCGGTGAGCTCACCTTCCGCGACGTGAGCTTCCAGTATCCCGATGCCCGCGCCGATGTCATCAGCGGCGTGAACTTCACCACGCATGCCGGTCAGATGCTCGGCATCATTGGCTCCACGGGCTCGGGCAAGTCTACGCTCGTACAGCTGATTCCGCGCTTATACGCCGTCACGGGCGGCAGCATTTCGCTCGACGGCATCGACGTGCGCGACATGACCCTTTCCGAGCTGCGTCGCCGTATTGGTTATATCCCGCAGCAGGGTCGCCTGTTCTCGGGCACCGTCGAGAGCAACCTCAAGTTTGCCGGCGACATGGTGAGCGATGATGACATGCACCGGGCGGCACACATCGCCCAGGCCGAGGACTTTATCGCCGAGCGCGAGGGCGGCTACGACTCCCCCATCAGCCAGGGAGGCTCCAATGTCTCGGGTGGTCAGCGCCAGCGCTTGGCCATCGCCCGCGCATTGGCCAAAAAGCCCGAGGTTGTGGTGTTCGATGACTCGTTTAGTGCCCTCGACTACAAGACCGACGCGCGCCTGCGCGAGGAGCTGGCCAAAAACGTTACCGACGCCGCGCTCGTGGTCGTGGCCCAGCGCATCGCGACTATCATGCACGCCGACCAGATTATCGTGCTCGACGACGGCCACGTAGTGGGCACCGGCACGCACGAGGAGCTGCTGCGCAGCTGCCCGGCGTACCTGGAGATTGCACAGTCGCAGCTTTCCGCCGAGGAACTGGGGCTTACCCAAGAAGAAATTGCAGCCGTCACGGAAGGAGGCGAGCGCTAATGGCAGACGAGACCAAGACTCAGATTCCCAAGCCCACCCGCCAGCGTGGTCCCATGGGCCGCATGGGCGGCATGCGTCGCGGCGAAAAGGCCAAGGACTTTAAGGGCACCATGAGGCAGCTGCTCGGCTATATCGGCCAGCACAAGATTGCCGTGCTTGCCGCCGTCGCCTTTGCCGTGTGCTCGGTCATCTTTAACATTGTGGGGCCCAAGGTGCTCGGCCAGGTTACCACCAAACTGTTCGAGGGCCTGGTTGCCAAGGTCAACGGTACCGGCGATGTCGACTTTAACTGGATCGCCAAGACGCTCGGCTTTTTGCTCTGCCTGTATCTGGCGAGCTCTGTTTGCAGCCTCATCCAGGGCTGGCTCATGACCGGCGTCACGCAAAAGATTTGCTACCGCATGCGCAAGGAGATCGCCGCCAAGATCGCCGTCGTGCCGATGAGCTACTTCAACGGCCACAGCAAGGGCGACGTGCTCAGCCGCATCACCAACGACGTCGATACGCTGGGTCAGTCGCTCAACCAGAGCGTGACGCAGCTCATCACGTCGATAACGCAGATTATCGGCGTGCTCGTCATGATGCTGTCGATCAGCCTGCCGCTCACCGGCGTCACCGTGCTCACGCTGCCGGCAGCCGCGATTATCCTGACCGTAATGATTCACTTCTCGCAGCCGTACTTCCGCGAGCAGCAGCAGGTTCTGGGCGCCGTCAACGGCATTATCGAGGAGGATTTTGCCGGCCAAAACGTCATTCAGGTGTTCGACCGCGCCGAGGCCTCAATCGAGGAGTTCGACCGTCAAAACGATCGCCTCTTTATTAGTGGCTGGCGCTCGCAGTTCCTGTCGGGCCTGATGATGCCGCTTATGAGCCTGGTAGGCAACATGGGTTACGTGGGCGTCGTCGTGGTGGGCGCACAGCTCGCGCTGACCGGCAATGCCACGCCCGGCGATATTCAGAGCTTTATTCAGTACGTGCGCAACTTTACGCAGCCCGTGCAGCAGCTGGGCAACGTGAGCAACACGATGCAGTCGATGGCCGCTGCCACCGAGCGCGTCTTTGAGTTCCTGGCCGCGCCCGAGGAGGAGCAGAAGGCCGACGCACAGATTCCCGAAAAGCGCCCCGGCCACGTTGAGTTTGACCATGTCAAGTTTGGCTACACGCCCGACAAGACCATCATCCACAACTTTAGCTGCGAGGCGCAGCCCGGCCAGACCATCGCCATCGTCGGCCCCACCGGCGCCGGCAAGACCACGCTCATTAAGCTGCTGCAGCGCTTCTACGATGTGGACGGCGGCTCGCTACGCGTCGAGGGCAGCGACGTGCGCGACTGGGACCGTGCGGCGCTGCGCGGCGAGTTTGCTATGGTGCTGCAGGATACCTGGCTGTTTAACGGCACCATCCGCGAGAACATCCGCTACGGACGCCCCGATGCAAGCGATGCCGAAGTCGAGGCCGCTGCACGCGCCGCACGCTGCGATCACTTTATCCATACGCTCGCCGGCGGCTACGACTTTATGATCAACGAGGAAGGCACCAACCTGTCGCAGGGCCAGCGCCA
>CABUZE010000195.1 GCA_902495955.1 uncultured Collinsella sp.
AGATCCATGGACGCCGGTGGTCAAGCTCTCCGAGCAGCCCTACAAGCGCACGATCCCGGGTGTGCAACGCGTGCGCCGTTATTACGACGGCTTTGGCGGCCCGGTCTGCGACATGATCTACGACGAGGACCATCTGGCGGGGGAGGGCGCCGCGCGCGGCAATACCCTCGTGGCCGTGAATGATGCCGCCCTGGTGACCGACGTGTCCGAACTTGAGTATCGCGAGCTGCTGGTGCCGATCGTGCGCGATGGCAGTGCGGTGGCTCCGCGCGAGAGCATCCAGGACGCGCGCGAGCGCTGTGCTTGGGCGCTCAATCATCTGGACGCAGCTTTCAAGCGCTTCCTGTACCCGCAGACCTATGTGGTGGGCATGGAGCAGGGCCTGGCTCAGGTGCGCGACGAGCTCGTGCGCAAGAACATGGCCGCGGCTTCTGCCTTTCCCTGGGCTCACTAATTTCTTGGGTGGTAGGGGCGAGTCACGCTCCCTTGGCCGCCAGCTCGGCCGTTCGCTGAACAGTTGATTGGTTTGACGTATGACGACTTCTTATAAAACGATGGTGGTAAAGATCGGTTCGTCCACGGTTGTGGGCACTGACGGCAAGGTCAACCGCTCCTTTATCGGCGGGCTTGCCGATCAGGCCGCAGCGCTGCGCAAGCTCGGCTGGCGTCTGGTCGTGGTGAGCTCGGGCGCTATCGCCTGTGGCTATCCCGTGCTGGGCTTCGACCGCAAGCCGGTCGGCGACCTGCCGAGCCTGCAGGCTTGCGCCTCGGCTGGTCAGTGCATCATCTCGTCGGCCTACGACGAGGAGTTCCATGCGCGCGACCTGCTCACCTCGCTCGTGCTGCTCACGCGCCACGATACGGCCCGCCGCACGTCTTACCTGCACGCGCGCGACGCCCTGCTGCGCCTCGTGGAGCTTGGCGTGGTGCCGGTCGTCAACGAGAACGATACCGTTACCGTCGATGAGATTAAGTTTGGCGACAACGACACACTGGCGGCGCTTGTGAGCTGCCTGGTTTCTGCCGATCTGTGCGTGACGCTCTCGGACATCGATGGCCTCTATACTGCCAATCCGCACGAGGACCCCACGGCCGAGTTCGTCCCGGTCGTGCATAAGATCGATGCCAAGATTATCGCCTCGGCAGGCGATTCTTCGACTTCGGTGGGCACGGGCGGCATGATCACCAAGATTCGCGCGAGCCGCATCCTGATGACGGCGGGTATTCAGAGCGTGATTTGCTCGGGCGAGGAGCCCGATGCGCTCGTGCGCCTCGCCCGCGGCGAGAGCGTGGGCACGCTGTTCGATCCGCCGGCGGAGCGTCTGGACATCGCACCCCGCAAGCTGTGGATCGCACTGGGCGACAAGGCGCATGGCTCGGTGACGGTTGACGACGGTGCCGCGAAGGCGCTGGTCAGCCGTGGCTCTTCCTTGCTTGCGGTGGGTATTCGCGAGGTCGATGGCCAGTTTGCCGAGGGCGATGTGCTCGATGTGCGCGATCCGAGCGGTATGGTCGTCGCCCGCGGTATCGCCGAGGCCGATTCGGACGTGCTGGAACTTGCTGCCGGTCGCCGCCAAGACCAGATTGCCAGCAACCGCCTGCTGGCAGACCTGGCCGAGAAGCCGGCGATACACAGGGATAATTTGATCGTATTTGCATAACCAATTGACGCTGCAAACGCCCCTAAGCGGCAATCTGACGTTCAATCGTCGGGCATGACCAAAAGGTCAATGCCCTCCTCTTTCACGTCACCTTGCTCGCTTAGGGGCGTTTTCGCTTTCCGTTCTCTACCTGCGGCATTGTCGTTGCCGGCACTTGTTCGGCACTTGGGGACGTTCTTTTTGTGCCGGCAGCTGGGGACACTCCTTTGCTAGAAGATCCGGCGCAGGTCTCCGCGGTGGAGGGCTTCGTCGAAGAGGTGCTTGAACACCACGCTGCCGTGCAAGCCGTCGTGCTCGAACTCGTTGGTCACCCAGGCATGCGAGTTGCCCACGCGGCTGAGCGTATCGAGCTGCATGCCCGAATCGACGTACATGTCGTCGAAGTAAACCGCGGCCTGGAGCGGCACCTCGTTGCAGGCCAGGCGCTGCGGGTCGTAGATCTTGTCCCAGCTGGTGTCTTCCATCAGCAGGTCCATGGCGGGCTTGAAGGGCTTGAGCTCGGGCATCTGCTCGAACATCCACGGGAACATGGCCTCGCCGGTAAACATGAGCGGGCGCGCGAGGGTGTCGAACTCGGTGCGGTGAGCCTTCTCTTCAGCCGCGGCCCAGCCAATGGGCATAGTGTCACCGTCGGCGTATATGAACTCCTGCAGAGTCCAGTACAGCGGATTCGTGCGCGTGTTGGTGCGCTCGAAGGCGCGCATCAAAAAGCTGTCAGATACCGAGGCGTCGCAGGTCAGCGTGCCGTCGCCATCAACAAATGCGTGATCTATAATCCAATGCATGCGTTCAAAGCTC
>CABUZE010000196.1 GCA_902495955.1 uncultured Collinsella sp.
ATCGGTGGCCCCATCGCCGACGCCGGCGGCGTGCCCGCCATCGTCACGGTCCTTACCGACCCCGCGCTCCTCGTCATCTCGTTCTCGCTGCTCATGAGTGACTTCTTCGACACCATGGGCACCGCGATGGCCGTGGCCAAGCAGGGCGAGTTCCTCACCGACGACGGCAACGTCGAGAATATCAAGGAGATCCTGATCGTCGACTCCGCCGCCGCCGCTGTGGGCGGTTTCATGGGCGTCTCCTCCATCACCACCTTCGTCGAGTCCACCTCTGGCGCCGCCGACGGTGGCCGCACGGGCCTCACCTCCGTCACCACCGGCGTGCTGTTCATTCTCGCCGCGTTCTTCTCCCCCATCGTCACCATCGTTTCCAGCGCCGCCACCTGCGGTGCTCTGGTCTACGTCGGCTACCTCATGATGAGCGAGGCCTCCGAGATCGACTGGTCCGACGTGTCGCAGGGTTTCCCGGCGTTCATGATTGTCGCCGGCGTGCCCTTCACCTACTCCATCTCTGCCGGCATTGGCCTGGGCTTTATCGCCTACGTGATCGTCGCGCTCTTTAAGGGCGAGGCCTCCAAGATCAAGCCGCTCATGTGGATCGCAGCCCTTGCCTTCCTCGTCTACTTCTTCGTGGCGTAGCGGCATAGTCTGCCAAAGCAAAACAACAAGGCGCGGAGTCGCATCTAGCGGCTCCGCGCCTTTCTTTTAGCGTCTGCCCCCGTGCCAGCGTGCGACAATTGGGGCTGCCGATATCACACCACCGAGAGAAGCCTGCCTTGGAATCGCAAAAGCAGATAACCGTTCATTCAGAGCATGCGGAAGGTGTGCCCGTCATCTACCTTCCCGTGGTCATGGGCAACGGCAGCGAGGTTTACGGGCGCTGCCGAGAGCTCGACTGCCCGCCTTTTACTCTTGTCGCCATTGGCGGGCTCGATTGGAATCGCGAGCTGAGCCCCTGGGCATGCGACGGGACCGTACGCGATGCCGAACCTTTCGGCGGCCAAGCCGCCGGTTTTCTTGATGAGCTGCTGAATCAGATAATCCCCCAGGTGGAGTCGTCGCTTCCTCAGCCACCTGTTTGGCGTGGCATTGCCGGTTATTCGCTGGCGGGCCTCTTTTCGCTTTGGGCCCTCTGGCAAACCGATGTCTTTGGCCGCGCGGCGAGCGCATCGGGGTCGCTATGGTTTCCCGACTTTGTCGATCGCGCCAGCACGGCCCCTTTTGCCGGCAGCCCGCAAGCCGTCTATCTGTCACTCGGCAAAAAGGAAACCAAGACACCCAACCGCATGATGAGGCACGTACTCGACGACACGCGCGCAATGGAAGAGCTACTCATCGAGCGCGGCATTCCAACAACGATGGAGCTCAACCCCGGCAATCACTTTGCCCAAACCGACTTGCGCATGGCCCGCGGCATACACTGGATACTGACGCATTAAAAATGGCGCCCACGCGTACGCATGGGCGCCATATTTTTGATTTAGCTGAACACAACTACTACTCGACAGTCTCCTCAAGCTCAGAAACGTCGAACTCGAAGTCGTTACCCGGCAGAATCGCGTTGAGCACGATGCCAACCAGCGAGCCCACGGCAATGCCGGACAGCGAAATGGTCACGCCGCCCAGCTCCAACACGATAGCTCCGGCGGTGCTATAGGCAATGCCGAGCGAAAGCACGAGCACCAGCGCGGCCACCAGCACGTTGCGGTTGTTCTGGAAATCGACCTGGTTCTCGATGAGGTTGCGAACACCCACAGCGCTGATCATGCCGTAGAGCACGAGCGACACGCCGCCGATAACGCATGCCGGCATGGCGGCGATGACCGCGGCGAACTTGGGGCAGAACGAAAGCACGATGGCGCAGCACGCGGCAATGCGAATCACGCGCGGGTCAAACACGCGCGTCAGGGCAAGCACGCCGGTGTTCTCACCATACGTGGTGTTGGCCGGAGCGCCAAAGAGCGAAGCCAGGATTGTAGCAAGACCATCACCGAGCAGCGTGCGGTGCAGGCCGGGGTCGGCGATGTAGTTACGCTCGCAAGTGGAGCCGATAGCCGAGATGTCACCGATATGCTCGATCATGGTCGCAAAGGCCAGCGGCATGATGGTGATGATGGCCGTCGTGGCAAGACCGCTATCGAACTGCGGCCCAAAGAGCGCAAACACGGTGTTATCCCACACGATGGGCAAACCGACCCAGGGAGCGGCTGCGACGCCAGAAAAGTCGACCTCGCCCAGCGCAGCCGCAACGGCATAGCTCACCACAACGCCCAGCAAGATCGGCACGATCTTAACCATGCCACGGCCCCAGATGTTGCAGATGACGATCACTGCCACGGCGATAACGGCGACGAGCCAATTGGTCTGGCAGTTGGTAATGGCGGAGCTTGCCAGGATCAAGCCGATGGAAATGACGATGGGGCCAGTCACCACCGGCGGGAAGAAGCGCATGA
>CABUZE010000197.1 GCA_902495955.1 uncultured Collinsella sp.
ATAGCCGCAGCAATCTCAACGCGGGGAACCTTATAGACGTCGCGCAGCGTGACCACGACGCGCGTGATGATTTCGGGATAGACACGAGCGGTGCGCGTGGCGATGACCTTGGCGGCGCGCGGTGATAGAACTTCGTCGTCATTAAGCAGGTAGCGCAGGATGACGGTCTCGTCGATGATGGTGCTACTCATGGATATCTACTTCCTCGGGACCCAAAATCGAATCGTCGCTTTCTGTAGCAAGGTACTCAATCCAGGCATTGCGCTCCTCGGAGCGGCGATTGGGGTCCCCATATGCTTTGAGCGATCCATAGGCGGCGGTGCCGTCCTTTGAGCGCACGGCGACCGGCTGAAAGGGAAGCTTGCGCATCAAAATGCTCTGCGCGACAAAAAGGCGAACGGCCTCGGCAAGCGATGTACCCATGGCGTCGTAGAGGCGCTCGGCATGCTGTTTGTCCTCTTCGCGAATGCGCGCCTGCAGGATGGCTCGTTTTTGCGTCGATGACATTACTGGCCCCCCTTAATGAGTGTGTAATATGAATGGTCAAATACAACATGGGCTAATAATAGCCAATCTTATAACCACTGCTTTATTGCACTCAAGTTAATGAGTGCGAAATATATATCAAACGTATTACATCCTTTATAAACGAGCGTGAAATCTCCCCAGGATGTACGCATGTAATACACTCACCTTTATAGCTTCTAGAGAATAATTCCAACCTGCCAAAACCCCTGCAATACACCCGTATTGCAGGGCCTATGCTCAAGTTTGCCACCTGCAACTGCGTATATTTAACCTGTATATCGTTGGAGGAATTCTATCGAAGTGCCTGTTTCGCCGCATGCACTCGATACGTCGATGCCGGACCACGGGCGGTCCGGGGCAACGTCGACAGGGTCTCTCCGGCATGGGATTCAGGAGGGAGTGAACAACATGGGCAATAAACGAGTCGTAGCCGATTCCTCACGCTGCATTGGGTGCCAAACCTGTATGGCGGCGTGCATCGAGGCGCACGACATCCCCGGCAACATCGCCGCACCTCGCTTGCGCGTAACGCGCACCTACGAGATCTCCGCGCCGGTGGCATGTCACCACTGCGAGGACGCTCCGTGCGCGAAGGCCTGTCCTACGGGCGCCTTGTTCTTTGATCCAAAGAACCATCGTATCGGCGTCAGCGAGGACAACTGCATCGGCTGCAAGAGCTGCGTTATGGCATGCCCCTTTGGCGCCGTGAGCGTGGCGACCACGCAGGTTCCGGTCTTGATGGGCGACGTTCGCGTGGGTTCGCAGACCAAGAGCTTCGTGCTCAAGTGCGACCTGTGCGTGGACCGTCCCGGCGGTCCGGCGTGTGCCGAGGCGTGCCCGACCAAGGGCCTCACCCTGGTTGACGAGGAGCGCCTGGCAGAACTGACTGCCGAGCGTGCCCGCGCCACCATCGAAAACGAGGCGTAAGCGGGCGGCCATACAGGCCCAATGATTGTCAAACAAGTACCGAGCATTCGGTAGCAGAGAAAGGAAGGAGGGTGTCATGGAGAAGCATAAAGTGATCTGCCCGTACTGCGGCGCCGGTTGCCAGTTTAACCTCCTGGTCCAAAACGGCCAGGTCGTGGGCACCGAACCGCTCAACGGCATCACCAACCAGAGCGAGCTGTGCCTTAAGGGCATGAGCGGCTACGACTTCATCAACGACACCAAGATCTTGACTCCCCGCGTACTGCACCCGATGATCCGCCGCACCAAGGGCGCGGATCTTGAGCGCGTAAGCTGGGACGAGGCACTGGATTTCACCGCATCTAAGATGCAGGCCATAATTGACGAATATGGTCCTAACGCTGTCATGACCACCGGCTCTTCGCGAGGCGGCGGCAATGAGGCGAACTACGTCATGCAGAAGTTTACGCGTGCGTGCATCGGCACCCACAGCGTGGACAACTGCGCCCGTACTTGACACGGCCCTACTGTCCTCGGTCTGATGGACACGGTTGGTTCAGGTTGCATGTCATGCTCCATCCCCGGTATGGAGGATGCGGGCTGCATTTTCCTCTTCGGCTATAACCCTGCCGATTCGCACCCCATCGTCGCAAGGCGTATCGTGCGAGCCAAAGAAAAGGGTTGCAAGATCATCGTCGCCGATCCGCGCCATATCGAAACCGCGCGTATCGCCGATCTCTACCTTCCGATCAAGAACGGTTGCAACGTTGCGTTCCTCAACGCCTTTGCCTACTGCTTGGTCAACGATGGCCTCTACGACAAGGAATTCGTCGCCGAGCACACGAACGGCTTTGACGAATGGTGGGAGACCATCAAGAACTACACTCCCGAATCCGTACAGGACATCACGGGTGTCGAGCCCGCGTTGATCCACCAAGCTGCCGAGATGTACGCCACGGCGAAGCCCTCTGCCATCATTGGCTGGGGCATGGGCGTATGCCAGCAGC
>CABUZE010000198.1 GCA_902495955.1 uncultured Collinsella sp.
CGAGCGTCCGGTCGCGGGAACCACATGCAGCCCGGCTTCGGTCAGCTCGCGAATGGCGCGGCGGATGGTTCCGTCGGCCTCGTGTAGGGCATTCAGCAGCGTTCCGTCTAAGTCACTCGCAAACATCTTGATCATGGGCATGCCTCTCCTTCGTCTGCACGATATTGTAGACGAGAACGGGCGCGCCCCGAGAGAGGCGCGCCCGTCAGGCGAAAGATTGTCCTACACCGCGGCGGGGCCGTGTTCGCCGGTACGGATGCGGATGACTTCCTCGACCGGCTCGACCCAGATCTTGCCATCGCCGACGGCTCCGGTGCGAGCGGCGTTGCAGATGATGTCGACAATGCCATCGACGTGCTCATCGGCGCAAATAAGGGTGAACTGTACCTTAGGGATCGTGTTGACAAGTAACTCGTTGCCGCGCACGTATTCCTTCCAGCCATGCTGCGCGCCGCAGCCCTGCACTTGGTTAATAGTCATGCCACGAACATCGGCAGCAAACAGCGCGTCTTTAAGAACCTCAAGCTTCTCGGCACGAACGATCGCCGTAATTTTCTTCATAGTGAATTCCTCTCTTTAATAAAGAAATGAATTGCTCATTCATGTGGCACGGGTTTTCCAAATGCCGCAAACCAACCTCAGAGATCAAAAAGTTCAACTGACTGGTCTTAGCAGGTTTCCCAAGTGCCGCAAATTGCCGTGAAAGAGGAGCGAAGCGTACTTAAGTACGTGAGCGACGATTGAACGGCAAGGTGCGGTGCTTGGGGAAGCTGCTAGTCGAGTCCAGAGAACGAGGGGTATGCGCTCTCGCCGTGCTGACTCGCATCCAAGCCCAGCGTCTCATCGGCCTCGTCCACGCGCAGGCTGCCGTGGAACAGCGCCTTGACCACCGCGGCGATCACCAAATCGAGTACCAGTACAATGACGACCGTCACCACAATGCCCAAAATCTGCGAGATGAGCAGCGACACGTCGCCCGTGTAGAACAGGCCGCCCTTACCGGTCCATGAGAGCTCCGGCACGCAGAACAGCCCCGTGAGCACGCCGCCCAAGATGCCGCCGATGCCGTGGCAGCCAAACGCGTCGAGTGCATCGTCGTAGCCAAACTTGGTCTTGAGATGGCTGATGGCCAGGTAGCAGACAGGCGAGACGATCAGGCCCATGACCAGCGCTGCCCACGGCTCGACAAAGCCCGCACCCGGCGTGACCACCACAAGGCCTGCAACCAGACCGGTGCTGGCGCCCACCAGCGTGGGTCGACCGGTGTGCACGCGCTCGACGGCAAGCCACGAGACCATGCCCGCCGCGCTGGCCGTCACGGTATTGAGGATGGCAAGTGCCGCCACGGCGTCGGCCTTAAACTCGCTGCCGCCGTTAAAGCCAAACCAGCCAAACCAAAGCAGGCCGGCTCCCAGCGCCACAAACGGCACGTTATGCGGACGGTAGCTCACCATGCCAAAGCCGCGACGACGGCCGAGCATTAAGCAGAGAATCAGGCCCGTAAGACCAGACGAGATGTGTACCACGTCGCCGCCGGCAAAGTCGAGCGCGCCGATAATGTCACCGATAAAGGAGCCATCGCCGCCCCAGACCATGTGGGCGAGCGGCGCATAGACCACAAGCAGCCAAATGCCCAGGAAGGCCGTCATGGCACCAAACTTAACGCGGCCGGCCAGGCTGCCCGTGACGATAGCAGCCGTGATCATGGCAAATGCCATCTGGAAGGCGATGTTGATGATCTGAGGATAGACGGTACCGTCCGCAGCATTGCCCTCGGCCGCCTGCAACACCTGGCCGAGCACCGGCAGGCACAGCAGCTGGTCAAGGCCCCCAATAAACGGACTTGAGCCGTCACCGCCATAGGCCAGCGACCAGCCGGCAACAATCCACAGCACACCAACCAGACCAATGGCGCCAAAGCACATGAGCATGGTGTTGATGACATTTTTGCGCCTGGACAGGCCGCCATAGAAAAACGCCAGACCCGGTGTCATTAAAAACACGAGCATGGTGCAGACGAGCATAAACGTTGTCGATCCCGTATCGTACATTCGCTCTCCCTTGGTCGCATGAACGTTGTCGGCGCCCATAATGCGGCCGAGGGGCAACTGGTGTAGACCAGATACGGCGTTGTTAAACGCGGCGTTGTCGAATGGAAACGGTGCCGCAATCTTGGAAACGGCGCGGCAACGGACGCGAAACGAACGGGAAATACGCGAGCAAGGAAGCCGTGAGCGCGCCCGTCCCGGCTAGCGGCGGAACAGCTCGCGGGCTCGGTCGCGGAGGTCGGTAGCTCGGATGACGCCCTCGTAGCGGTTGATGCGCAAGCGCGGGAAGGCATTAAAGAAGCGCAGGTCGCGTCGGCTGAGTGACACGCTTGGCACCGGACGGCTCATGCGCTTGCCGGCAAGACGACGCC
>CABUZE010000199.1 GCA_902495955.1 uncultured Collinsella sp.
AACAGGGCCTTGCCCGGGCCCGCCAGCCAGCGACCGTCGGCGCAAGCCTTGCCCGCGGGAATGCTAAAGTAGCTGTGGAATCCCAGGAAGTGGTCTAGGCGCACGCGGTCGTAGAGCGAGAACGCGCGACGCAGACGGTCCATCCACCAGCGGTAGCCGTTCTCCTTCATGTGATCCCAACGGAAGGTGGGGTTGCCCCACACCTGGCCCTCGGGCGCAAAATTGTCGGGGGGCGCGCCAGAAATCTCAATCGCCTTGCCGGTATCGGACAGCCAGAAGTTCTCGGGCTCACTCCATGCGTCTGCCGAATCGTCCGAAACGTACATAGGAATGTCGCCGATGACCTCGATGCCCTTCTTGTGCGCGTAGTTCATGAGCTCGCACCAGGCCAGGTCAAAGCGGTACTGCATGTACGCTTGCAGCTCTGCCTCGTCGTGAAAACGCTTGTCGTCAATCAGATGCTCGTTATAGCGTGCGACATCCGCCGGCCAATCGTGACGCGATTCGCCTTCAAAGTACTTTTTGACGGCCATGTAGACGCAGTACTTCTCGAGCCAATCGGCGTTGCGATGCTTAAACGCCGTGTAGAGCGGGTCTGCATCCTCGCCGCCACGAGCCTTCCAGGTCTCAAAGTCGGCCGCCAGCTCCTCTTGGCTCTCGGGCAGCAGGTCAATATTGCCCGCAAAGGCCGAAGGTCCAGCGTAAGGGGAGCGGAAGAAGTCCGTCGGGTTGACAGGCAGGACCTGCCAGTAGCGCATGCCCATAGCGGCCAGGTGGTCGATAAAGCGACGCGTGGGTGCGCCGATCGTGCCGGGCTTGCCGTCGTCGGTGGGCACCGAGGTTATATGGCACACAACGCCCGCGCCGTGATCGAGCGGCTCCTGCAGGCGCTGCTCGGCATGGTGATAGATGATCGACGAGCCCAGCGGATACAGATCGAGCGTGACTGTACCGTTGTGGATCTCGCACTCGTGACCGCTGATCACGTCACTTGCGCATTCGCCGAGCGCCGGAATCGTCACGCGGTGCGAATTGCGCAGGCTGCGGTTGATGATAACCGTCGCGGACTCGCCATCCTTGCCCGTGCGGTTGTAGGCCAGCACCTCGTCGTTGAGTGCGAAGGCCTTGATCTCGCCGTCGATCATAAATGGCAGTGCGCGGCGTACGGCGGAGGCATTCTTGACAATGGCCAGCGTATCGAAATCGTGGAGCTGGTCCTTGGTCGGCAGCGTACGGCGGTTGCCCGGATCGGTAAGGCCCTCCAGGCCGTACTCGTCGCCGTAGTAGATCGAAGGCACGCCGGGGAAGGTCATCTGCATGAGCGTGGCGAGCCAAAAGCGGCTCTTGGCCAGCCCCATCGCATTCTCGTCCAGGCGCCATTTGCTGCGCTCGCACTCGGGCAGCTGCGACTCGTCGGGGCCGCCGCCGAGCACCGAGATGATGCGCGGACGGTCGTGGCTCGAAAGTAGGTTGAGCGCGCAGGACAATGCCTCGCTCGGGTAGTTCTCGCGCAGGGTCTCGATATCTTCGGCTGCCTGGTAGGCATTCTTGTAGCCCATCAAAAAGCCGATGACCATGTCGCGGAAGGGGTAATCCATGGCAGAGTCCAGTTCGGAGCCCTGCAGGTAGCGGCGCAGATGGCCGTAGCTAATCTTGTTGGAGGCGTCTTCCCAGACTTCGCCGAGCAACAGTGCGTCAGGCTTTTCGGCAAGTACGGCCTTCTTGATCTCGGCCAGGAAGTCGTCGGAAAGCTCGTCGGCGACGTCCAGGCGCCAACCATGGGCACCGGCGCGCAGCCATTTGCGGATCACGCCGTCCTTGCCCAGGAGCCTCTCGCGTACCAGCTCGGACTTCTCGTTGATGGCCGGCATGTTGCCCACGCCCCACCAGCAGTCGTACGAGCCGTCCTCGTGGAAGGTAAACGCATCGCGCCACGGCGAATCCTCGCTCTGCCAGGCACCCACGCCGGGGTAGTTGCCGTAGCGGTTGAAATAAATCGAGTCGTCGCCCGTGTGGTTGAAGACGCCGTCCAGGATGATGGAGATGCCCAGCTTCTCGGCTGCCTGGCACAGCTCGGTAAAGTCCTGCTCAGTGCCCAGGATCGGATCGATCTTGGTGTAGTCGGCCGTGTCGTAGCGGTGGTTGCTCGCGGCTTCAAAGATGGGGTTGAGGTAGATGGCCGTAAAGCCCAGCTCGGCGATGCGGGGCAGGTCTTCCTGGATGCCCTTGAGCGAGCCGCCGTAGAAGTCCCAGGTCTTGATGGAGCCGTCCTCGGCGCGCTCGTATACGGGCGGCTCGTTCCAGTCCTCGACCATCCGGCGCTGAATGCCCTTGCGCGGTTTTTCGAGTTGAGCTATTGTGCGCTCGCGCCAATGCTCGTCACGGGCGTAGCGGTCGGGGAAGATCTGG
>CABUZE010000200.1 GCA_902495955.1 uncultured Collinsella sp.
AACACCACTAAAATTACTTGTCGTTGGGGCCGTTCTTGTTTTACAAGTCATTAAATAACGTCCCCAACGACTACTTGCGACCAGGGCTACGTCGATGTTTTGGCCACGACAGCGAAAGCCCGCCAAAGCGAGCAAGGTGCCTTGAAGCGAGGCGGCATTGACCTTCTGGTCATGCCGCCGAAGCTGAAAGGCAGATTGCCGCTCTGGCGGGTTTGCAGCGTCGGCCGGTCCGCCGTTCGGCAGAACGGCGGAACCTGAGGTGCAGCGTCGGCTGGTTACGCGGTTTGGTAAAACCGCGTAACTCTAAAGCTCCGTTACTTCAACGTTGTTGAAGATCTCGTCCCAGCGGTCCATGACCAGGTGGCCAGTCTTGGGATCCATGGCGTTGAGCTTGCCGCAGGTATTGGCGGTCTTGAGCACCGTGACGTCGTCGGCACCAGCAGCAATCGCATGCGCAAAGCCGGCGATGGTCGAGTCGCCGGAACCCGTCGCGTTTACAGCCGCAATCGCGGGCGTCTTGGCGCGGAACGCACGACCCTCATGGAAGCCCACCGAACCGGCAGCGCCCATCGAAACGACAACCCAGGGAATACCGGCAAAGCGGTCATCGGCGGCAAGCGCCTCGCGCAGGGCATCGACATCATCGGTCGTAAAGGACGTACCCAGCAGGCCGTTAATCTCGGTCAGGTTGGGCTTTACCAGCTCAGGCTTAGCGTCGGACTCCAGCGCGGCCTCCAGCGATGCACCCGAAGTGTCGAGCAGCACCTTGGCGCCCGCCTCCTCGGCGATCTTGACGAGCTCGGCATAGTAGCCGGCATCGACACCACGCGGCAGCGAGCCCGAAAGCGTCACAACGTCCGCCTTCGCTGCAAGCTCGGCGAACTTTGCCGTAAAGGCCTCGAGCTCGACAGGCGCAATCTGCGGACCGCTCTCCAGCAGCTCGGTCTGATTACCCTCGTGCAGGATATTCAGGCAAATGCGCGTCTCGCCGGCGATGGGCACAAAGTCGTTCTTGACGCCATCGGCATCCATGAGCTCGGCCATATAGGCACCCATGTGACCGCCAAGCAGGCCAGTCGCGAGCACATCGTCGCCCAGCTGCAGCAGCACACGGCTCACGTTGAGGCCCTTACCGCCAGCAGTCTTTTCGGGCGTCACGCGGTTCACGTCGTCGATGATCAACTTGTCGAGCTGATAGCGCGTATCAATCGACGGGTTCATGGTAACGGTCAGAATCATATTGAACTCCTGTTTCCGGGGCACGACACGCGCGGCCCCAAACATACGATAGCTCGTTAAAGAATCTCGATCTCAAAGCCGCGGGTAACGGTCTCCCCCGGCTTAGCCACCAGGCAGCCGCGCTTGTGCTCCAGGATATCGTCCTCGTCGGAGCAGGTGGACAGGCCGCCCCACGGTTCCACGGCCACAAAGTCACCCTCGGGCTTGCTCCACACAATCAGGTACGGCATATCGGGGAACGTCAGGCGCACGCCCTTGTCCTCGGTCTTCTTGGTCAGCGTAACCACGCGGCTCTCGAGCACGTCAAAGATGGTCTCTGCGAAGTCAAAGAGTTCGTGGGTCAGCGGCAGGTCATGGCCAACCATCGGGTTCTTGCTGCGATGCTCAACATCAATCAGGCCCGTCGAGGGAACGGCAGTACAGAGCTCGGCGGCCTCGCGCTGCTCAAAACGGAGCTCGTAGTCGTCATAGGACTCGCCCTCGTCGAGCGGGCACTTAAAGCCAGGGTGACCGCCCACAAAGAACGGCATGTCCTCGGTGCCCTCATTGGTCACCTCGTACGACACAGCCACCTTTTCCGCATCGATCGTGTAACGAGCAACGATCTTAAACGGATACGGGTACTGCTCGAGCAACTCGGCATGGTCGGCAGAGCTTAGGCTCAGCGCAACCATGTTGTCGCTCTGCTCCTCGAGCTTCCACTCCTGTTTGCGCGCAAAGCCGTGACGGGCAAGCTTAACCTCGCGGCCGCCCATGGTCATTGCGTGACCGTCACGAAGGCCACCGCAGATCGGGAAACAAATGGGCGCCTGCCCCGACCAGACCGCCGGATCACCCTGCCACAAGTACTCACGGCCGTTGGCCGCAATAGAAGTGAACGACCCGCCCGCCGTGCTCAGTGCTACGCGGATAGAACCGTTATCAAGAACAACCTCCATAGGAGCCTTCCCTTTCTTACGACAGCCCGCCAAGTCAATAGGGCTGATAGAAAACCGGCCCGCGCCCCCTCACAGAAACGCGAGCCGTCAATTGAAAAGCTGCAGAATGCCTGGTACCGCCAAGAGCGAAGCACTCAAGCCAAGCAAGCAAACGTGTTATCGGAGCTGCTCGCCGTACCAGAACGCTTCGCAACAACAGCGGTAACCCTGCAGGTACCCCCCAACGTCAGCG
>CABUZE010000201.1 GCA_902495955.1 uncultured Collinsella sp.
GCGCGCTTGGTGAGCGCTAGGCCAATTTGGGCTGCGTTGGTGCCGACTACCGAAGCCGTCTTGGGCTGCCGGCCGGCATCGAGTACGCGCACAAAGGCGCGACCGGCGTAGAACTGCTTGTAATGGTCGACAACGTCCTCAAGGGTCAGCGTGTCGAGAGCCTGCGGCGCGAGCGGCAGCGTCACCGTGGAGAGCAGGCCGCGCTTGAGCGGTGCCAGATGCGGGGTGAAGACGATGCGGTCGGTCAGGCCAAGAATCTGCTCGATCTCGGGCGTATGACGATGCTTGCCCACGCCATATGCCTCCAGATTCTCGTCTGCACTGCAAAAATGCGTGCGGGCGTTGCAGGACTTACCGGCACCCGTCACGCCGCTGATAGCGTCGACGATCACGGGGCCGCTCTGGGCAACCCAGCCGGCGCGCACGGCAGGCGCGGCAGCAAGGCTCGTTGCGGTGGGATAGCAACCGGCGCAGGCAACCAGCACGGACTTGCCGCCAGCATAATCGGATGCGACGGTCTCCAAGTCCCGACAGAACAGCTCGGGCAGACCAAAAGCACGCGTCTTGAGCAGCTCAGGGCTCGTGTGCTCGGCGGCATACCATGTCTCGAACACGGCCGGATCGCTCAGGCGATAATCGGCCGAAAGGTCAAAGCAGGAAACGCCCGTGGCAAGCAGGGTGGGCACCTGCGCCATGGCGGCGGTGTGCGGCACGGCCAAAAAGACAGCGTCGCAGGTCTTGAGCTCGGGGGCATCATGCGTGGTGAATTTCAGATCGCTCACGCCGGCAAAGCTCGGGTACACCGCAGACAGCGGCTGTCCGGCATCGGCATTGGACGTAATGGCAACAAGTTCAAACTCGGGATGGCCGAGCACGAGACGAATGAGCTCGGCACCGGCATATCCTGCCGCACCGACGATTCCAACCTTCAAAGACATATCAGACTCCTTGTCTGCGATTTATGCACCGATGCGCATTTCGCAGCGGTCGTTATGAAGTGGGTTGAAACTTTAGCACCAAAAGATGCATATATACGCAAATCTTTTACATATTCATGCATTGAAACAGTCCCGACACATTCACTCGAAGGAATTGACAAATGAATACGGGCCCCATATTGCCCAGTGCACCTTACGGTGCCGTTGCGATGTGGGGCCCGATATAGACGGTTATTTAAATTGTTGGAGCCGTCGGGAGAACTCTTTTAGAGCTCGACAGGCACCCATTCGTCGTGGTTGCAGATGAAAGCCTCCGGCTCCTCCACGCTAAAGAAGACGAGCGTGGGATCGCCTGCGCCCTCGTAGTGCTCGCCTAGGCGCTCCAGGTGCTTCCAGCCTGCCTCACGCATATCGGGAGCGGCCTGGTCGTCCAGACCCGCATGCCCGCGCAAGATGAGCCAGCCATGGCCCGGCCACCAACTCGTGGCCTCAAAGCGTTGATTTTGCAGCAGCTCTTGCCACACGTCTTTGGTGCGCGCCGTTACAAACCACAGCTTGCCGTCCTGGATCTGCACAAACGAAAACGGACGCACATGCGGCTGTCCGTCAACGCTCGTCGCCAAATACCATGCCGGCACCGACGTCAGATACTCCAACACCGTATTCAATCCGTCCATGTGTCCTCCTGTCGACTGACCAGTCTATTTGGAATGGGTAGTCAATTTGGGACGGGGCTATTTTAGCTACCCTTTAACTGTCAATAAATTATTTGGGGCAGGATAATTGTCAGCCGGCATATGAGGGTAGCTAAAATAGCCCCGTCCCAAATTGACTACCCCGGAATACTGGCTGGTGAGCGCTAGAGCTCCAGGCGCTCTTCGCTGCCGTCGATATCACAGAAGCGGGCGGCGATATTGCGCACCGAGAAGAACGCAAGGCGACCGTCGTTGGCGCTCTCGTGATCTTCGCCGATGCCCACCATGTGCTTAAAGCCGGCTTGGCGCACCCGGTCGCTCACGACCGCGTCGTCCTCGAGCGCGGCCTCGCCAGTTAATACGATCCAGCACTCCCCCGGTTTCCAACCCGAAACCTCAAACTTGGGGTTCGCGCTAAGCTCGGCCCACACATCCTTATCGCGCGAGGTGCAAAACCACAGCTTGCCATCATCGACCATGGCAAACGAGAACGGCCTCACGCGCGGCTGATGTCCGTCCGTCACGTCGATCGTGGCGAGATACCACGCCGGAATGCGCCTGAGATACGAACAGGCGCGCTCAAGCTGAGCCGTGCGGTCGTTGTCGGTCATAGGGACCCCTTTCTTGCGCTCGAATCGCGCCTAAACAAGTTGAAGGTTGATGACGATGACGCAGATGAGCAGCAACGCCGTCACCACCGCCGCCAACGCATCGCCGCGGCCAAATGCAAGCGCATGCAGGCGCGTGCGGCCCTGCTCGCCGTGATA
>CABUZE010000202.1 GCA_902495955.1 uncultured Collinsella sp.
CCAAGAACTTGCCCGTGTAGCTCTGCGAACATGCCGCGACCTGCTCGGGCGTGCCTGAGACCACGACGGTTCCGCCGCCATTGCCGCCCTCGGGGCCCATATCGATCAGGCGGTCGGCAACCTTGATGACATCAAGGTTGTGCTCGATCACCAGAACCGTGTTGCCCGCATCGACCAGGCGCTGCAACACGTCGAGCAGCTGGCGAACATCCTCAAAATGAAGGCCGGATGTGGGCTCGTCCAAAATATAGAACGTCTTGCCTGTCTGACGACGATGAAGCTCCTTAGCGAGCTTCACGCGCTGTGCCTCGCCGCCCGAAAGCGTCGTAGCGGGCTGGCCCAAGCTCACGTAGCCCAGACCCACGTCATATAGGGTCTGCAGTTTGCGCTTAATCTGCGGGATATTCCCAAAGAAAGCCAGTGCTTCGGTGACACTCATGTCGAGCACGTCCGAGATTGTCTTGCCGCGGTAGGTAACCTCGAGTGTCTCGCGGTTATAACGCTTGCCGCCACATACCTCACAGGGGACATAGATATCGGGAAGGAAGTGCATCTCGATCTTGATCTGGCCATCGCCCTTGCACGCCTCGCAGCGACCGCCGCTTACGTTAAAGGAGAAACGTCCCGGAGAGTAGCCGCGCGCCTTCGACTCCGGCGTGCTTGCAAATAGCGCACGCAGATCATCCCACAGGCCAATATAGGTCGCAGGGTTCGAACGCGGCGTACGACCGATCGGCGACTGGTCGATATCGATTACCTTATCGATGCACTCGATGCCCTCAATCTTCTTGTACGGCCCCACGGGACGCGTCGAACGATGGATGGCATTCGTAAGCGCGGGCGCAATCGTATCGGTGACCAGGGAGCTCTTGCCCGATCCCGAAACACCGGTAACGACTGTGAGCGTACCGAACTCAATCTTGGCGGTAACGTTTTTGAGGTTGTTAGCGCGGGCGCCCGTGATCTTAAGACAGCCGCGGCCGGGCTTGCGGCGCTCATCGGGCACGCGGATCATCCGCTTGCCGGTCAAATAGGCACCCGTCATGGAATCGGGGCACGCCATGATATCGGCAGGCGTTCCCGCGGCGACCACGTTTCCGCCGTTAACGCCCGCACCGGGACCCATATCGATCACGTAGTCGGCAGCGCGAATTGTATCTTCGTCGTGCTCGACGACGATAACGGTATTACCGATATCGCGCAAGCGCTCGAGCGTCTTGATCAGGCGCTCGTTATCGCGTTGGTGGAGACCGATCGACGGCTCGTCCAGAATGTACAGAACGCCCATGAGGCCGGCGCCGATCTGCGTTGCCAGGCGAATGCGCTGGGCCTCACCGCCGGAAAGCGTCGCCGAGGCGCGATCGAGCGTCAGATAGTCGAGTCCGACATCGACCAGAAAACGCAGGCGCTCCAGGATTTCCTTGACGATGCGCCCGCCGATAAACTGCTGACGCTCGGTAAGCTCCAGGCCCTCAAAAAACTCGAGCGACTCGCGACACGACAGGCAGCAGACATCGTAAATGGACTTGCCGCCCACGGTGACGGCAAGCATCTCGGGACGCAGGCGAGCACCGTGACAGCTCGAGCATGGCTCTTCGCGAATGTATTTCTCCAAGCGAGCCCTGGTGTTCTCGTTCGTCGTCTCGTTGTAGCGCTCGTACAGGATGTTGCGCACGCCCGAGAACTTAGTGTCCCACTGGCTGCGACGCCCATCGAGCTTTTGATAGTCGACCGAAATCTTCGTGTCTCCCATGCCATCCAAAAACGCACGACGCACCCGCGGGGGCAGGTCCTCCCATGGCGTATCGGCACTCACCTTAAAGTGTTTGCAGACCGCAGCAAAAATCTGCGGATAATAGTTGGAATTGCCGAACAGGCTGCCAAAGACTCCATCGGCAATCGACTTTGAGGGGTCTTCAATCAGCGCCTCGGCATCGACCGTCTTTTTAAAGCCCAGACCATCGCACTCGGGACATGCACCATAGGGCGCGTTGAACGAGAAATCGCGCGGCTGCAGGTCGTCGATGGAATGCCCATGTTCCGGGCACGCCAGTGCCAGCGAATACTCCAGCAGCTCGCCCTCGGTTCCCTCGGGAGCGTCGCGGTCGGGCAGCATGTACACGTTCACGTTACCGTGCGCCAGTGCCGTCGCCTGCTCAACGGACTCGGCAATGCGACCCAGGGAGTTCTCTCGAATCACGATACGGTCGACCACGACCTCAATGTCGTGTTTGAACTTCTTGTCCAGGTCGATAGGGTCGTCAAGCGAGCGCACCTCGCCGTCGACGCGCACACGGCTAAAGCCCTCCGCACGCAGGTCCTCAAACAGCTTGGCATATTCGCCCTTGCGTCCACGAACCACCGGCGCCAACACAAACGCGCGACGGCCCTCCCCC
>CABUZE010000203.1 GCA_902495955.1 uncultured Collinsella sp.
AACATCGCCGGCTTCCTGAAGGTCGCCGACGCCATGCTCGCCCAGGGCGTCTGCTAAATCTTCGCTCGACATACCATGTGATGAGGCTCCCAGCTATCCGGCTGGGAGCCTTTTCTATCCCGGAGGACTCTTCATAACTTGCGGTGAAATACGGACTGTTTAGCGTCCCAGAACGGCTAATCAGTCCGTATTTCACCGCAAGTTATGGATGGGTAGGTGGATTTTGTCCTAAAACGGTGTGCGGCCCCTCGTTTGGTACACTTAAAAGTACTGGACAAGTGAAGAGATGGGGGAGAACGTGCTCAAGTTCGGTACCTACGTCCGTGTTGGAAACGCGGCCGAAGCCTATGAGCTCTTACAGAAGAACCGCAACAACAAGATTGTGGGCGGTGGCATCTGGATGCGCCTGGGTTCGCGTCGCGTGGCGACGGCGATTGACCTTTCGGCCTGTGGACTCGATCAGATCGAGGAGACCGAGACCGAGTTTCGCATCGGCGCCATGTGCACCCTGCGCCAGCTCGAGCGTCATGCCGAGCTCAACGCGCTTGTCAACAATGTCTTTGAGTTTGCCGTCCACGACATCGTGGGCGTTCAGTTGCGCAACACCGCCACGGTGGGCGGCAGCATCTACGGCCGCTTTGGCTTCTCGGACGTGCTCTCGGCGTTCCTGGCGCTTGATTCCTATGTTGAGCTGACGGGTGCCGGCCGCGTGCCGCTCGCCGAGTTCGTGCGGATGGGCTATGTGCGCGACGTGATCGAGCACGTCGTGGTCGTCAAGCACGATTACCGTGCCAGCTATGAGGCTGTGCGCAAGGCCGCGACCGACTTTCCCTCGCTGAACGTCACCGCCGCCTGGTGGGATAACACCTGGCATGTCACCGTGGGCGCCCGTCCACTGCGCGCGACCCTGCTGCAGGGCGAGGCATCTGGCCTTACCGCCGAGCAACCTTCCGAGGACGAGCTTCGCGCCCTGGCCGCGTCTGTACGCGCCCTGAGCTACGGCACCAACCTGTGGGGCTCGGCCGAGTACCGCCGTCGCATCTCGGCGCCGCTTGCCGTGCAGGCCGTGCGCCGCGCCGCCGGCATCGAGCTTTCGGCCGCGCTTGCCCGCGAGCTCGAGACCGTGCAGGTCCCTAAGTTCGCCACGGACGAGTATTCCTGCCGCCGCGTGCCCGGCGTCGATTCTAGCGAGGTGCGCTAATGGCTGCCAAACTCATAGATCTTTCCTTTACGCTCAACGGCCGCAAGGTCAAGGTTCAGATTGCCCCCGACACCATGCTCTTTACGCTGCTGCGCGAGCAGGGCTGCGCGTCGGTGCGCTGTGCCTGCGAGACCACCAACTGCGGTCTGTGCACGGTGTGGCTCGACGTCGACCCGGTGCTGAGCTGCTCGGTTCCCGCCGCCCGTGTTGAGGGACACACCATCACCACGCTTGAGGGCCTTAAGGCCGAGTCCGAGGCGCTCGCCCGCGCTATGGCTGCCGAAGGCGCCGAGCAGTGCGGTTTTTGCGCCCCCGGCCTCATCATGAACGTGCTGGCGCTCGCCCGCGCCGCCAAAGAGGACCCGAGCCTCGTCGCCACGCGCGAGGAGCTCTCGCGTCAGCTCGCCGGCAACCTCTGCCGTTGCAGTGGCTACGAGAGCCAGCTGCGTGCTATCGTCCGCTTCCTCAACGAGTCCGGCGTGCAGGTGGGCTTCGAGATGCCCGAGCTGCCCGTCAACGACACGAGCTCCGACGGTGTTGCGTACAAGCAGATTACCCACAAGCAGCCCAAGAAGGATTCGAAGGCGCTGCTTGAGGGCCGTCCCGTCTACACGGGCGATATGGTGCCCGCCGGCGCGCTCATCGTCAAACTCAAGCGCAGCCCGTATGCCCGCGCCAAGATCCGTTCCATCGATACGTCGCGCGCCCTGAAGGTGCCCGGCGTGGTGGGCGTCTACACCTACGAGGACGTGCCCAAGCGCCGGTTTACCATCGCCGGTCAGAGTTATCCGCAGCCGAGTCCCTACGACCGCCTCAACCTCGAGAACCTGGTGCGCTACCAAAACGAGGAAGTGGCGATCGTCGCCGCCGAGACCGAGGAGGCCGCCGACAAGGCACTCAAGCTCATTAAGGTCGACTACGAGGTGCTCGAGCCGCTGCTCGACTTTACCCAGGCACTCGATAACGACATCGTGGTCCACCCCGAGGGCGACGTGACCTTTATGTTCCCGCAGGGCGGCGACGTTCCGCGCAACCTGGTGTGCAGCGGTACCAGCGATTATGGCGATCTGGACGAGGCCTTCGCCCAGAGCGACATCGTCTTTGAGCGCACCTACACCAGCCAGGCCACGCAGACCGCGCCCATGGAGACCTTCCGTGCCTTCGCGACGACCGAC
>CABUZE010000204.1 GCA_902495955.1 uncultured Collinsella sp.
GATAATCAGTGCGCACTTCAGAGCCTTATTTTACTGCAAACTCCGGGCTAAATACTACCCTGCCCAGGCGAACGAGCGTAGAGCCTTCCTCAAGGGCAGGCTCAAAGTCCTCGCTCATGCCGCAGGAAAGTTCGGGCAGGCGCAGGTCGGAGTGCGTCGCCTCAAGCTCATCCCTTAGCTCGCGAAGTCCGGCAAAGGTGCGGCGCGCCACATCCTTATTCCCCCGGGGTGCCATAGTCATAAGGCCCTGCACACAAATTCCCTCAAGTTCCGCAAGCTCACCCGCGGCGTCTCGAACCTCGTCGGGCGAAAAGCCGCCCTTGGAATCCTCGCCGCTCACATTGACCTCGATCAGCACGCGCTGGGGGCCGGAGAGCTCGCCCGCCTCAATCTTGCGGACCGCACGGCTCGAGATAGCCTGAGCCAAATGCAGCGAGCTTACCGAATGAATCAGCTCGGCCGAGCCCAGAACCGCATTGATCTTGTTGGTCTGCAGGTTGCCGATCATATCGAAGCGCACCTCGGGTAGCTCCGGATGCTCCGCGAGGCCTGCAAGCTTGCGAACGAGCTCCTGCGGGCGGTTCTCGGCAAAATGGCGATACCCCGCCTGAATAGCGGCAACGGTCTCATCAACGCCAACAGTCTTGGAGACGGCAATCAGGCGCGCGGCATCGTGGGGACGGCCCGCGCGATCGAGTGCCGCAAAAAAACGCTCCAGGATCTGCTCGCGGCGAGCGCGCATCAAGTCCAAATAGTTATCCATTGCCAATCGCCTCCGCAGACAGCCAAACAAGTAGTCCCATGCTAACGCAAGAGCGCGGCCTCGCATGTGCAAGGCCGCGCTCACTTAGGTATTTACAATCTTTCGACGAACGGGGCTACCCTACTCCTCGTCGTCCTCGGAGTCGTCCTCGTCCTCGAGGTGCTCGAGCAGGTAGCGAAGACCCTCGCTCACCTCGTTAGCGGGCACTTTGGCAACATAGCGTGCGTCGACGGCAGGCCTCATGATGACACCCTCGCCCGAAGGCACGCGCATGCTCTCAAGCTCATCCTCGTCCGTACGGGCGATATCGCCGGCAGTCATGCGCTGGCCGGTCAAAAGGAAGGTCAGACGGCAGGCAGCATCGATGGAAATCGAGGAGATACGATCGAGGTAGCGCGAAACCATAATGGCGCGGCGCAGATCGTCATAGTTGCTGTCGTCATCCATAAAATCGCCCGTGTCCATGCGGTTAAAGGTGCGGAAAAACTTCTCGTACGCTGCATGCACCGGCTCGTCCTCGACGGCCAGGTTGCAGATGATGGACATGTCGTTGGTGACGAGCGCGGAAAGCGACGAACCCAGCACCTGGTAAACAGCCTCGGCCTCGGCTTCAACCGTACCGACGAGTTCCTGGGGCAGCGAGATGTCGGCCTTGACCATGTGACGCGTGGCGCGGCAGATCTGGCGAACCTTATCGGTCATGCGCTGCAGGTTAAAGTCGACGTAGATGATCGTCTGCAGCAAGCGGAAGTCAGAGGCGACCGGCGATTGCGTAGCGATCAAGTTGTAGCACACGGCCTCCAAGTTGGCGCAGCGAGCATCAATCGAAAGCGTGCGCTTCTTGGTCTTGGTGGCGAGCTTGCGGTCGTCGGTCACATAGGCCTTCACGGCGTCGTGAAGGGCCAGGTCTACAGCCTCGTAGATGCTCAGCATCTCGTGACGGGCTTCGATGAGCTGACGGGAAAACAGTTTGCGCATGGTTCACTCCAATCAGTTGGGTGCGGTCATGCCGCCCGCACAGTGAATACGCACCGGACCAGGTCCGATCGGCTTGGGACTAGTCGCACCGATCAGCCAAAGCGGCCGGTGATATAGTCTTCCGTCCGTGAATCCACCGGGCTGGTGAAGATCGCGTCGGTTTGACCATACTCGATGAGCGTGGCGGGCTCGCCGGCAACTTCCTGCAAGAAAAATGCGGTGTAGTCGCTAATACGAGCGGCCTGCTGCATAGAATGCGTGACGATGATGATCGTCATCTCGGGCGCCAGCTCGGCCATCAGATCCTCGACCTTGGAGACGGACGTGGGGTCGATGGCGGAGCAGGGCTCGTCCATCAGAAGGACATCGGGCTGCACCGCAAGCACACGCGCAATGCACAGACGCTGCTGCTGACCGCCCGAGAGCGCCAAACCGTCCTTGTTGAGCTGATTGGATACCTCTTTCCAGAGGTTGGCGCGCTTGAGCGATTCTTCCACGATGTCATCGAGGTCGCTTTTGCTAGTCACGCCCTGCAGACGAGGGCCAAAAGCGACATTCTCGTAGATGGATTTGGGGAACGGGTTGGGCTGCTGAAAAATCATGCCCACGCGACGGCGAAGGTCGACCGGGTCGAC
>CABUZE010000205.1 GCA_902495955.1 uncultured Collinsella sp.
GACGGACTGGACCGTCTGCACATTGATCTTCTTGGCCGATGTGTCGAAGTACTGGTTGGCGATGGCGTCGATGTCGTCAAAGGTGAGCTCCCCGCCCTCGCGCTCGCGATCGCCCGCTTCGCCGGCACAACGCTCGCAAAAGCTCTCGAGCTCGCGGATGTTGGTGCCCGAGACCTCGGCCATGTGTTTAAAGTGCGCGTCGGTCAGATGTCCGCCGTCGCCCCCGTAGGCCGCCAGCAGCGAGTCGTTGCCCGCCTCGGGCGCGGCGGCGATCGTGTTCTCGTAATAACGCTGCAAAATCTTGTACTTCATCTCGTAGCTGGGCTCCGCCACCAGGCACAGCAGACCGGCATTAAAGCGACTGGTCAGGCGCTCGTCCATATTAAGGTCCTTGGGGGCGCGGTCGGCGGCGATCACGACCTTCTTGTTGTTACGGATAAATTCGTCCATCAACTGGAAGAAGTAATCCACGCTCGCGCGCTTGCCGATGATGTTCTGGATGTCATCGATGATAAGCACGTCGACGCCGTGGTACGCCTGCATAATGGGGGCGTTGCTCTTCTTTTGGCGGTCGAATTCCGTCATCAAGTCGTCCAGATATGCCTGCGAGTTGGCGTACTTCACCTTGATCTCGGGCGATTTCTCTGCCAGTTCATTTTTGATGGCGAGCAGCAGGTGCGTCTTGCCCAGGCCCGATTTGCCGTAGATGAACAGCGACGTGCAGGTACCGGGCGTGTCTGCAAGCATGGCGAATTTGAGCGCCGATCGGTAGGCAAGGCTGTTCTCCGGCCCGAAGACGAAGTTTTCAAACGTGAATTTCGAATTCGCTGCGAGGGGTGCCCCATCCGCGTTTTTCTCGACTGCCGCCGGGGCCGCCGCCGAAGGTGCTGCCGGCGCTGCGGACGAACTCGCGCTTTTCGCCGGTGGCCTGCCATTCATTTGTGTCATCATGCGGCGGAAATCGTCGGCGGACAGCGTGTTTTTGATTGCAATGCCCGATTCCTCGCCGGGTGTCGCCTCGTGTGCGACGGGCATATGCGTGGCGGTCGGGATGGGCGAGGGGGCTGGCTTTACCGCCGGTGCGACCGAAGCGGTCGGCTGCGGTGCCATGGTTTCACGGGAAACATCGTCGCGTCGAGGTTCGGGCGCCGGCGTTGCCGCTGCGGCGGCGGTCGCTACCGGGTGAGTGACCGGGGCCGTATCTGCCGAGGCGCCTTGCGGTGCCACGATGTTGAGCGCGATCGGCGCAAAGGCGATCTCTTCTAGGTACGCCTCGATGGTCGGCTGATGCTTTTTGAGCTGAGCGATGGCAAAGCGTGAAGGGGCCTCAATCGTCAGAGTGTCCTCGGTTAAGCTCACGGCGCGCGATTGTCCCAGCATGTTGATGAGGCGTGCATCTTGGCCGTCGCGCTGACAAAAGGCGATGGCATCTCCCAGGATGATGCTTGCTTCCTCGTCCACTGTTTCTCCCGTTCCTTAACTTTGGGCTCGCACGCGAGCGCTGCCTATTTCGGTCAGATGATATTTCTGGCCATGTTTGATTACCAAGCCGGCTTGTGCCAAGTCGTTGAGCGTTCGCGACCACGTGGGCGCTGAGTTTCCAAACGCTCGTGCCAGGTCGGTTGCGCCACACTCTTGGTTTTGAGCCAGATAGCCCAGTGCCGCTTCGCCGCGCTCGCTCACAAATACGTCTTGCTGCGGCTGTGCATATTGATTCGCCGCATTAGGATACATCATTTGAGCTGCTGGTTGTTGAGAACTCTGCATGGGCAGCGGCTGCTGTTGAAAACTTTGAGGCCACTGTTGGTAAGGCTGCGGGGGCATCTGCTGGGCCCATGGGTTGTACTGCGCCTGGGGCATCTGTTGGTACGGCTGCTGGTATCCCAGCGGGTATTGCTGGGGGTATGCCTGCGCATATCCCGTTTGCGGTGCGTATTGAGCCGGATACCCTTGCGGGTTCGGTTGATAGGACATCTGCTGTGCAGCCGATGCGCCCGCCATCTGCTGCAAGGTTCCCGCGTCCTGGCCCATCGCTGGCTTTGCATCGGGTATGTTTTGGGGAATCGCGCCCGAGGGTGCCTGGAGCTCTTGCATGGGGGCCATGCCAGGCTGCTGCATGGGGGCCATTTGCTGTTGCACCTGTTGCATCGCTGCGGGTTGCTGCGTGAAGGCGCCCGGCATGGGATATGCCTGCTGCTCTGTTTCGGGCCGCACGGCTGCCCCGCGCCCGCCAGCACGTTCGATTTCCTGCACGCGCTTGGGGTTCAGACTTACCGTCACGACGGTGCCGTTGCCCATGTTGTCCTCGATGGAGACGGCGCCGCCGGCGTTTTCCAAGTTCTCCTGTACCATGGGAAAC
>CABUZE010000206.1 GCA_902495955.1 uncultured Collinsella sp.
CGAGCGCGGCTACACCGACGACGGCTTTACCTGGATTGACGCGGACAACTCCAAGCAGTCCATCGTGAGCTTTGTGCGTCAGGGCGAGGACGTCGATGACGATTTGGTGATCCTGATCAACTTTGACCCGGCGAGCTACGAGAGCTTCCGCGTAGGCGTGCCGCGCGAGGGTGACTGGGAGGTCATCTTCGATTCCGACCGTCCCGAGTTTGGCGGCAGCGGCTATGCTGGCGAGGAACCCTACACCTGCTCGAGCGAGCCCTATCCCTGGAACGGGCAGATGGACTCCATCGAGATGAAGGTGCCCGGCCTGGCAGGCGTGGTGCTTAAGCGCCGCGGGCCCAGCAGCTACAAGCCGCCGGTGGTTGAGGAGCCCAAGAAGGCGACGCGTAAGCGCACGTCCTCGGTGAAGCCCAAGCCTGCGGCTGCCAAGAAGGCTCCGGCTAAGGCCAAGGCTACCAAGCCCGCTGCCAAGCCCGCTGCCAAGGCCAAGACCGCCGCAAAGCCCGCTGCTAAGGCTACCGCGACCAAGAAGTCGGCTGCCAAAAAGGCCACTACCAAGGCCAAGTCTGCTTCTGTTAAGTCCTCTGCCAAGGATGCGTAACAAAGCCGTTACAGCTGTAATTACCCGCCTCGCCGAGGCGTAGGATACAAGTCATAACCGTTCCGGGAGAAACATCCCCGGGGGAAAGGAACGTATGAATAAGATCTTCGACAACAAGCAGGAGTTTACCGAGCTCTATCGCGATGCCGTCATGAGCATCAGCGGCAAGAGCGTCGAGGCAGCCAGCGACCTCGACCGCTTTAACGCCCTGGCCAAGCTCGTGGCCGAGAAGGCCCGCACCGTTGCCACCAAGAGCGACGCCCGCGCCACCGCCGAGGGCAAAAAGCGCGTGTACTACTTCTCGATCGAGTTTTTGATCGGCCGCCTGCTCGACAACTACCTGCTCAACTTTGGCGTGCGCGACATGGTCGCCGAGGCGCTCGACGACATGGGCTTCGACCTTTCCGTCATCGAGAACCAGGAGCCCGATCCGGCGCTGGGCAACGGCGGCCTGGGCCGTCTGGCAGCATGCTTCCTGGATTCCATGGCAGCCGAGGGCATTGCCGGCTACGGCAACGGAATGCGCTACCGCTACGGCCTGTTTAAACAGGAGATCGTCAACGGCAGCCAGGTCGAGGCCACCGACGAGTGGCTCACCCACGGCTATCCCTGGGAGGTCCGTCGTCAGGACAAGGCCGTGACCATTAAGTTTGGTGGTCATGTTGAGGGCTTTGAGGAGAACGGCCGCACGTTCTACCGCACGGTGGACACGCAGGATATCTTGGCCGTTCCTTACGACATCCCCGTGGTGGGCTATGCCGGCGAGACCGTTAACAAGCTGCGCGTCTGGGCCGCCGAGCCGGTCGAGGAGCACTTTGACCTGGAGGCCTTCAACCGCGGCGACTATGCCCTGGCCGATGCCGAGCGCGCCGAGGCCGAGGCAATCAGCGCCATCCTCTACCCCAACGACGCCGGCGAGCACGGCCGTCTGCTGCGCCTGAAGCAGGAGTACCTGTTTGTTTCCGCCGGCATCTACAGCCTGCTCGACACCTTTGAGAAGGAGCACGGCGAGAACTGGGAGCTGCTGCCGCAGTTTGTGGCCATCCACACCAACGACACGCACCCCGCCATGTGCGGCCCCGAGCTCATGCGCATCCTGATCGACGAGAAGAAACTCGAGTGGGATGACGCCTGGAACATCGTGACGCAGGTCGTGAGCTACACCAACCACACCATCCTGCCCGAGGCTCTAGAGAAGTGGCCCATCGGCATGTTCTCCAAGCTCCTCCCCCGCGTGTACCAGATCATCGACGAGATCAGCCGTCGTTGGCACGAGTCGTTCGACACCACGCAGGAGGGCTGGCAGGAGCGTCTGCGCCAGACCGCCATTCTGTGGGACGGCGAGATTCGCATGGCCAACCTGTCCGTGATCTGCAGCCACAGCGTCAACGGCGTGGCAAAGATTCACTCCGACATCATCAAGAACATCGTGCTCAAGGACTTCTATGCCCTGACGCCCGAGAAGTTCAACAACAAGACCAACGGCATCTCGCACCGTCGCTTCTTTGCCGAGGCCAACCCCACCTACGCCAAGCTCGTCACCGATGCCATTGGCGACGGCTGGCTCAAGGACGCCTTTGAGCTGGAAAAGCTCAAGGAGTTCCAGAACGACACCGAGTTCCTGAAGGCCGTGGGTGCCTCCAAGCGCGCCAACAAGGAGCGCCTGGCCG
>CABUZE010000207.1 GCA_902495955.1 uncultured Collinsella sp.
GACGTCGTGCACCGCGTGTCCTGGTGGCGCTTCACAGCATCGAAGAGCAGTATTCCCACGATCGTCAGCTCAAACGTGCGCTATCGGAGCTTAGGGTGGCGAATAAACGCCTTTCGGGTACCCTTTCAGTCATTATGAGTACCGTGGGCTCCGATGAGCTCCCCAGCTTGCTCGATACCGTTTTGAATCAGCTCGTTGGAACGCTCGATGCCTCCGGTGCGGCTATCTATTTTTCCGAGAGCGGCGGCTTTAAGCTCCGCGGTGTTTCTAAGGAGCTTGAGGACAGCTATCTGCCCGAGTTTATGCCGTACGGCGCGGGCATTCCGACCTACGTACTTCGCGAGTCGCGTGCCTGTCGCCTGTCGATCCAGCAGGACCTTGAGGGCGACCGGGTTGCTTCGGGTATGTTCATGGATTTGGACAATCGTTCCAAGCACTTGCTGCGCGTGCAGGATATGCCCCCGTATCGCAGCGAGATCTGTCTTCCTGTGTTTTACGGCACGCAGGTCCTTGGCGTGTTGGAAGTTGGCTGGAAACGCCCCCAGGCGCCACTTGCCTATGACGTGAACGTGCTCGAGGTCATCTGCGATTACCTGTCTATTCAGCTGGTCGGCATGGCGTCGAGCTTACGTTCGCGCCGCACGGCGGAGCTCGGCCGCTCGCTCAATTTGCTGCGCGACGAACTGTTTACCTATCTCGATGATCCCGTTGCCGCCTCGCGAGCGGTGTCGACGGAAATCTGCACGGTGCTCAATTGTCATTTCTGCCCCGTGGAGTATGATGCGGGCCTCGAAACCTATGTCATCGATTTTGAGGGCGGCAGTCGTGTGGCGCTGCCGGACGATCCGGAGTCACTCTTCTTTTCTGTCACGGCGCCAGCAGCGCGCCTGGGGGCAGCCCCCGACGGGTTTGAGACATCGGTGTTGGGCGGGACGAGCGCTGACGACCTCAAGCACGTGCGCCTTACACGTGTGGACGAATCCACGTCTATGGGTTCATGGTTGAGGGCCCACGGCCTACCGTGTCAGGGGCTTTATGTCGACTCCGGCATCGAAGCGGGGCGCTACCACTCGGAAGCGGATGGCAAACGAAGCAACGATGCGATCGTTCCCGCTGATATCGCCAAGGGGCCGACGAGGCGCGCTTTGCTGCTCCGCGATGGCAGCCAAGAACCAATTGACGACCTTGAATACGACTACCTGGTGCATCTGGCGCATGACTTTGAGCTGATCTATGAAGGCGAGTCTCAAAAGCGCGAAGAGCGTCATATCGCTCAGACGCTTCAGATTGGCATGAGAAATTCGCTTGGTGACGTTCCGGGCATTGCAACCGATTCGGTATACCTATCGGCAACGAATTCTGCGTTGGTCGGCGGCGACTTCTATACGCTTGTCCGTCTTCCCGACGATTGTGCCGTAATGATTTTGGGCGATGTGTCCGGCAAGGGGATTGAGGCGGCGTCGATGTCGGCACTCGTCAAGACGGCGCTGACGGCCTATGCCTGGGAGGGTGCAGGGCCTGCCCGTATGGCACGCTCGCTCAATAGCATGCTCATGGGCTTTTCGAGGGTCGAGACGTTTGTGACGGCGTTTATCGCCAAGATCGATCTTAAAGCGGGCCGCGCTACTTATTGCTCTGCGGGACATCCTCCCACTATGGTCATTAGGCCGTCGTCGACGCCGCGTGGCGGCGGCGAGACCTGCGGGGGAGAAGTGGAGCTCCTTGGGTGCCAATCGGGCGTGATCGGTGCCTTTGAGAGCATGGTCTACGAGACGGGCGTGTTTACATTCGCTCCTGGTGACATGCTATTTATGTATACCGACGGAACAATCGAAGCACGTGATCGCTCGGGTGCTTTCTTTGGCGAGCAGCGCCTTCGTGAGCTTCTGCTCTCTGTCTCGGGTGAGGGCGTATCGGGAATCTGCGGTAAGGTCTTGGGCGAGCTTGATCGCTTTACCGAGTCGGCGCTGGACGATGACATCGCGCTGGTCTCCCTTGAGTTTTTACGGGGTCGATCGTAGGTCACGACGCCTGACGGGCGAAATCTGCGCGGTTGCAGATACGTGTGCATCGAGCGAGCTCTTTTGGGGAACCATGGTCGTATGAATGAGTGGAATGACATAGCGGTTTTGACGCCACCGGGCGATATCGACATCGCCTCGGTGCCCGCACTGCGCCGACGGTTGGATAATTTGATCGACCGGGGCGTGCGTCGTGTTGTCATCAATTGCCAGGC
>CABUZE010000208.1 GCA_902495955.1 uncultured Collinsella sp.
GCGGCGCCGCGTGGTTCGCGCGGAATAAAGCCCAGGTCGCAGCGGCCTTCCGCCACCCATTGCTCAATCTCGGAGTAATCACCCATCAGCAACTCGTAATCGACGTCCGGGTGATCGGCGCGAAAGTGCGCAATCACCGGCGGCAGCACGTGGGTCGCCACACTCGAAAACGTACCGATGCAGATTTTGCCGCGCATGAGCCCACGCATCTCATACCCCCGTCGCTGCAAGCGAGTGAATTCCTCACAGAGCGCCTCGACCGCCGGCATAACTTGCCGCCCGTCGGCAGAAAGTACTACGCCCTCGCGGCTTCTATCGAGAACTTTAAAGCCCCAGTCGGCCTCAAGATCGGCCACCATACGGCTCACGCCCGACTGCGAATAGCTCAGCCGCTCGGCGGCGCGCGTAAAGCTTCCGGCGCGCACGGTCTCCAGCAGCACCTGCATCTTTTGAACATTCGTTTCCACGGCACCCCTCCACCCATGCATGAGCTTTTGTCATGTTATCTATGCATTATATTCGCTTTTCTTCTATAGCCAGTTCACCCATAGTGAACATGCACGGATATAGAGGGGATGTCAGCGCATGAACAACGGACTGCTTACGTACTTAGCAGCATTGCTATTGTTTGGCTCCAACGGCATCATCGCCGCTGCCATCGCGCTGCCGAGCTCCGATATCGTGCTACTACGCACGTTTTTGGGCGCACTCTCGCTTGTCACCATTCTCGTCATCACCCAACGCCATAAGCTGCAGGCGCCATCTCGCCCCCGCGAAGCCGTAGCCCTCCTCCTCTCGGGAGCCGCGCTGGGCGCCAGCTGGATTTTTCTGTTCCGCGCCTACCAGACGATCGGCGTCGGCGTATCCTCGCTGCTGTACTACTGCGGCCCCATCATTGTCATGGCGCTCTCCCCGCTCATCTTTGGCGAAAAGCTGACCGGCGGCAAAATCGCCGGCTTTATCGCCGTCGCTTGCGGTGCTTTTCTCATTGCAGCGCAAGGTCTAGGCGGCAATATGCCCATTGCTGGTATCGCCTGCGGAATCGCCTCGGCATTTTGCTATGCGCTGATGGTCATCGCCAGCAAGGGTGCGCCACACATCGAAGGCCTTGAGAACTCCGCGCTCCAGGTGAGCGCAGCCTTTGTGACCGCGCTGGTCCTCACGCTCATCACGCAGGGCGCCCCCTCATTCCTGTCCGCCGGCGTCGCCGCCAATATTGATTGGCGCGCCGTCGTCATGCTCGGCGTCGTCAACACCGGCATCGGTTGCCTGCTCTACTTTAGCGCTGTCGCCAAGCTGCCCGTCCAGACCGTCGCGGTCGTCGGCTACCTCGAGCCGCTTTCGGCGGTCGTGTTCTCGGCCGTCCTTTTGGGCGAAGCCATAACACCGGTCCGTCTGATGGGCGCCGCGCTTATCATCGGCGGCGCGATCTTTTGCGAACTCGCCGGCAAACGCGCAAACGCCAAAGCCGGTATCGCTCAAGCAGCACGTGCTTAATAGCCCCCGCTTTGAAATGCTGCCTGCGTATATGAATAATCCCCATCTGGGGATTATTGTCTAAAGCTAACCAATGTGCCAAACTGCTCTTGTATGTATAAAGACGGCATAAAGGTTATCTGTCCTAGATAGATAACCGGATGTCCAAGGGAGTCCACGTGGCACAAAACGAACTGGAGGCAAGCCCCCAAGACCAGCGTGGTCAAGGCGGGCACGGAGCCAATCCCCTCTCCGCTGGCATGTTGCTCGTAACGCTCGGCGTCGTCTATGGCGACATCGGCACGAGCCCCATGTACACCATGAAATCAATCGTCGCCAACAACGGCGGCATCGGCACCGTCAGCGAGGACATGATCTTGGGCGCGCTTTCGCTCGTCATCTGGACCATGACGCTCGTGACCACGGTCAAGTACGTGGTTATCGCCATGAAGGCCGACAACCACAACGAAGGCGGCATCTTTGCCCTGTTTAGCCTGGTGCGCAAGGTGGCACCGTGGCTGATTCTCCCCGCCATGATCGGCGGCGCGGCGCTGCTCGCCGACGGCATCCTCACCCCTGCGGTCACGGTTACCACGGCCATCGAGGGCTTGCGCACTATCGAGTGGGGCCATGCGCTTTTGGGTGACGGCCAGACCAACGTCATCATCATCACCATCATCATTATCTGCGGCCTGTTTGCCATGCAGCGCGCCGGCACCTCGTCGATCGGCAAGTTGTTCGGCCCGCTTATGACGC
>CABUZE010000209.1 GCA_902495955.1 uncultured Collinsella sp.
GAGACCGCATCGCCCTCGACAATCCCCTCGGCAGCCATCCAACGATAGAGCGACCGAATAGCCGACAAATGCGCGGCAATGGTGCGAGGCGCCACCTGCTCGCGCGAAAGCTCGGCCAAATACGCGCGGACGGTACGCACGTCGGCGGCGCGAGCGTCGACGTCCTCGCGCTCGCACCAGGCAGCAAAGCGCTCCAGCCGCGAGCCATAGGCCGTCACCGTGTTGGGAGAAAGACCCTCGACACGTGCGATGTAGGCGATAAACGAGTCGACGGTGTCGTACAGGTCAAAGGCTATGACCGGTCGCCTCCAAACAGATCGGGTCGAGTGGCCAGATAGGCATCAAGGGCCTCGAGCGCACGGTCCGCATAGGCCTGGTAGCGGTCGCGCTTGCTGCGGCGCTTACCATCCTCGAGTGGCGGCACCAGGCCAAAGTTGACATGCATGGGCTGATAGCCCACGGTGGCAGGATCGGTCGCATAGCCCACGAGCGCACCCAGGGCGCCCACGCGCGGCAACTCGACGCCCGCGGCACCGATAGCCTCGGCATAGGTGTTGAGCGCGGCGAGCAGACCGGTCGCCACGGCTTCCATGTACCCCTCGGTGCCGGTGATCTGACCGGCCAGGCGCACGCCGGTACCGGGCACGGCAAAGGTGCCATCGAGCACGTGAGGGGCGTCGACAAAGGTATTGCGGTGCATGACACCGTAGCGGAAGAACTCAGCGTTCTCCAGGCCCGGCACCATATGGAAGACGCGCTTCTGCTCGCCAAAGGTCAGGTTTGTCTGGAAGCCCACCAGGTTATAGGCGGTCTTCTCCTTGTTCTCGGCACGCAGCTGAATCGCCGCCCAGGGGCGACGTCCGGTACGCGGGTCGGTGAGGCCGACGGGCTTCATGGCGCCAAAGCGAATGGCGTCCTTGCCGGTACGCGCAACCTCCTCGGCAGGCTGGCAGGCCTGGAACAGATCGCCGCCCTCAAAATCCTTGAGCACCACGCGGTCGGCCGTGGTAAGCGCCTCGATAAAGGCCTCGTACTCCTCCTTGTTGAGCGGAGCGTTGAGATAGTCGCCACTCCCCTGCTCCTCGTAGCGCGACTGCGAGAACAGCACGTCCATATCGAGCGTGGAGGCATCGACGATAGGCGCCGCGGCATCGAAGAACGCAAGGGCGTCGCCACCGACGAGCTTCATGACCTCTTCGCTCAGCGCCGGCGAGCACAAGGGGCCGGCGGCAATGACCACGTGACCCTCGGGAATCTGCGTGACCTCGCCGTGAATGATCTCGATATTGGGACGGGCGGCAACCTCGGCCTCGACAAGCTCGGAAAACTTAACGCGGTCGACCGCCAAGGCACCACCGGCGGGAACAGCGGCGCGATGGGCGCAATCGAGCAGGACTGAACCCATGCGCTCAAGCTCGGCCTTCAGCAAACCAGCCGCGGAATCCGGACGGGTCGACTTAAACGAATTGGAGCAGACGAGCTCTGCCAGGTGATCGGTATGGTGAGCCGGGGAGCTCACCTGGGGGCGCATCTCGCACAGCTTTACGGCAAAACCACGATCTGCCAGCTGGATCGCGCACTCCGAACCCGCCAGACCGCCACCGATAACTGTCACCTGATCGAACTGCATCTGCAAACACCTTTCTAATTGACACGTTTTCCATTGTGACCGAAGGGTGTCTGGGCGTGAAGGGCAAACTTGGAGGGCGCATACCTTCCATCCATCATGCGCTCAATAAGGCCCTCGAGTTCAAGCGAACCCAAGAGTTTGAGAACGCCGACAGCATCGAGCGAGACGAGCGCCGCGATGTCGTCGACCTTGAGCGGAGAGGCGATGAGCGCATGCATCACGGTCTGCTGCGTTGGATCCAGGTCGGCAATGCCGGGAGCATCGGGGCGCGAGTAGCGCAGGGTTCCGTAGATGCGTGAGATAGCCATCTCGATAGATTCCTCGTCGACGATGCAGCAGGCACCGTTCGCAATGAGGTAATTCGTGCCACGCGACTCGGGCGATAGGATCGACCCCGGCACGGCAAGAAGTTCGCGCCCCAAATCCATAGCAGCCTCGGCTGTAGAAAACGTCCCAGAAGGCATACCCGCCTCGGATACAAAGAGGGCTTGCGACAGGGCCGCGATCACGCGATTGCGGCGCGGAAAGGCGAACTTGCGCGGACCCATGCCCCACGGAGAGATCGACACGACCGCGCCACCCGTATCGAGCGTGCGTGTA
>CABUZE010000210.1 GCA_902495955.1 uncultured Collinsella sp.
CACCGATCCCCTCCAGCCCACCCCCATAAAAAACAACCATAACAGCGGCGTGCATGCCGACAACAACGTTGACTTCCAGGAGTTCATGATCATGCCCGTGGGTGCTCCGAGCTTTGCCGAGGGCCTGCGCTGGTGCGCCGAGGTCTACCACACCCTCAAGGGCGTGCTGCACGAGGCCGGCCTGGGCGGCGGCGTGGGCGACGAGGGCGGCTTCGCCCCCAACCTTAAGACCAATGCCGAGCCGTTCGAGTACATCACCAAGGCCGTCGAGAAGGCTGGCTTTAAGCCCGGCGTCGACTTCATGTACGCCATGGACCCGGCCTCGACCGAGTTCTACAACGCCGAGACCGGCATGTACGAGCTCAAGGGCGAGGGCGTTGAGTATACGAGCGCTCAGATGGTCGATTACTGGGAGAAGCTCGTCGACACCTATCCCATCATCTCCATCGAGGACGGCATGGCCGAGGAGGACTGGGACGGCTGGGTCGAGCTCACCCGTCGCATTGGCAACAAGGTGCAGCTGGTGGGCGACGACCTGTTCGTCACCAACACCGAGCGCCTCAAGAAGGGCATCGAGCTGGGTGCCGCCAACGCGATCCTGGTCAAGGTCAACCAGATCGGCACGCTCACCGAGTCGCTCGAGGCCATCGAGACCGCCAAGGAGGCCGGTTACGCTTGCATCGTGAGCCACCGCTCCGGCGAGACCGAGGACTCCACGATCGCCGACCTGGTCGTGGGCGTCAGCGCCGGCCAGATCAAGTCGGGCGCCCCGTGCCGCAGCGACCGTATCGCCAAGTACAACCAGCTCATCCGCATCGAGGACGAGCTCGAGGGCAGCGCGCGCTACGCCGGCAAGGCCGCGTTCTACAACATTCGCTAGGCACGCGGAGCTCGCGGGGGCGGGGAAGACTTGGATTCGCCTTGCTCCAGCCGGGCGCTGTTGAGTACCATTGGGCGCTGGGCCATATGGCTCAGCGCCTTTTTTTTGTCGAGTAAAGGCTGCCGAAGGTGGTGCGCGCGCTCGTGCTATAACTAGAATACTTAGCGCAAACAAACCTCAACCGCACAAGGCGCACATGGATCAGATTTACGACAACAGGTACTATTCCGCCGGTTCGCGTGAGCCGTCGCCTCGCCGTGCGCGCACGGTGCAGCTCGGTGGGTCCGCCTACGCCGGCGCCGACCGCTCCATGCAGCGCCCGACAAGTACCTCGCGCCCCAATGCTCAAGTGAATACTTCGTCAGATGGACCGGTGCGCCCGGTACGTTCGTCGCATGCATCGCGTCCCTCGACTCAGGCACACGACAAATCGAGCAGGCCTTCGAGCCGTCTTTCGGGCTCGGACTTTATGCGCTACGCCAACGACAATGCGGTGGTCAAGGCAATCTATGACTTTACGCATGGCTCTCTGCGTCCGCTGTTTATCGGTATCGTGGTGGCTCTGGCGCTCGTGAGCCTGTATTTCCCCGTGCGCGACCTGTACGTTGCAAAACGCTCGAACGACATCTTGGCCAAGCAGGTCGAGATTCGCCAGCAATACAATGATGAGCTGCAAAAAAGCGTCGACAAGCTGCTCTCGGAGGAGGGTATCAAGGATGCGGCATCCGAGGACCTGGGCTTGGTGATGCCTGGCGAGACTAGGATTGATGTCTTGGGCTTGGACGATGATTCGGACTCGTCGTCGGCTGAAAAGAAGTCGTCGAACGCCAAGAAGGCCAGCGAAGTTGCCAAGGAAATCGAAGAAGTCGGTAAGGACGCGCCGTGGTACATCCAGGCGCTCGACATGCTGTTTGGATTTAACGGCGTCGAGGGCCAGACGGTCGTGTCCAACGGCGAGTAGCGCCCGGAGGGGAGCCCGCAATGACAAATTGCAAACGATATAAGGTGGCCGCGATCGACCTGGGAACGGTGTCGTCGCGACTGGTGTTGGCTCAGGTCGAGGCCGGGGCGATTGTGGAATCGTCCAAGCATACCGAGATTACCGATCTGGGCGAAGGCGTGGACGCGACGGGCCGCTTTTGCGAGGCGGCGGTCGAGCGCGTGCTCGCCGCATGCCGCATGTTTGTGGACGAGGCGCGTGCCTTTGGGGCCGTGTGCGTCTGTACCACGTGCACGAGTGCCGCGCGCGATGCGTCCAACGCCGCACTGCTGCTGGACGGCCTGCGCGATCTGGGGCTCGAACCGCAAGTGATTCCGGGAGAGGTCGAGGCGCGCCTGA
>CABUZE010000211.1 GCA_902495955.1 uncultured Collinsella sp.
CGACCTATCTGTCGGCACGTACCGATTACAGGTACTTGCGCCAATCGTCATCGTCCTCGTCGTCCTCGGCAGCGGCCTGAGCCTGCTCGGCGGCACGGGCGGCCGCAGCGCGTGCGGCAACCTGGGCATAGGACTCCTCGTTGCGCTCGGGGAAGTTTGCCAGCACGTGCTCGAACTTGGCAAAATCCTCATCCCATCGCGTAGAAGGCACGGCAAAGAACACCCGCTTGACCTTAAAGTCGCCCGATGCGAGCTCCTTGCGGAAGAGCTCGGCCACGGCCTCGGCGTCGAAGCCGTTGTTGTCGCAACCCCAAGCACCCAGTACGAGCTTCTCGCGACCCAGCTCGTCGCAGCTGGCAAGCACAAAGCGGATGCGATCGCGCAGGGCATCCAACAGGGCGTCGTCGCTCACGCGGTACTCCTGGCGGGCACGCTTGACGTTGGGTGCGGCGGCAACGATTACATCGGCGTATGCGTGCACGTGGTTGCGGTCGAAGCGCACGGCGGGCACCATCAGCGCACGATTGCGGTACAGCTCGCAGTTGATGTTGCGGCGACGGTTCTCGCCGTACCACTTGCGCTGCTTGTCGAGCACGTTGTACAGGTACGAATCGGCGCAGAGCGTCGCCTCCTGGCCCAGGTAGCCCTGGATATAGCCGCCGCCCGGATTGGTAAACGAGGCAAAGGCAAGCACGGCCATGTCGCAGAACTGCGCATAGCCGCGGCCGTTATCGAGGATTGCCTGCGTGGCGGAAGCATCAAGCACAGTGACCTCGGGCAGGGCCGGAGCAGCCTCCTCCGCGGGCGCGGACTCAGCCTCGTCGGCCAACTCGGTGGGCTCGAGCGCCACCTCGGGCTCGACCGCGGTCTCCACCTCAGCAGCCTCTACCTCGGCAGCGTCAGCCTCCACAGCCTCGGCAGCCTGCTCCTCGGCAGCCGCAGCCGCCTGGGCCTTGGCCTTCATCGCCGCGACAAAACCGGCAGGCATACCATCGAACTCGCGCACGCCGGCAAGCGAACGCTCGATGTCCTTGGCGCAGGCCTCGGACACAGCCACCACATGGCGCTCGGCGGCCTTGGCACGCGCCTCGCGCTTGGGATTGGGCTGACCCGCTCGGTTAGACCTGCGGTTACGGTTCCTGTTGTCGACATCTGCCATACGTGGCCACCTTTCCTGTCGCTGCCGCTATCGGCTTTTTCCCATCCATGATACCCCGCCACGCACAAAAAAGACGGCCCCGAAGGACCGCCTTTTGTATCGTTTTACCGTGTCCGGCAGGAAGCGTCGCAATGCCGCGCTAGTCGCGACGACCGAGAATGTTCAGGATGCGCAGGAACACGTTGATAATGTCCACGAACAGGTTGGACGCCATGAGCACGGCGTTGGGCAGCGTGGGCGGCACCGTCGTGGCAACATAGGTGTCGTAGCCAATAAAGCCGGCGAACACCACGATCACGATCAGGTCGGTGATGGTCTGCGAGACGCCCATAAACATCAGCACGATCTCGACCAGAATCGTGGCGAGCAGGATGCCAAAACCAATGCCATACACACGCTGGAAAAACTTGGGGAAGGTCACGCCCAGCGCACCAAAGACAAAGGTGATGGCGGCCGTGGCGATAAAGGCAGTGTTGATAGTGGGCAGGTCATAGTTGGCAAGGCCAAACGACGCGGTCAGGCCAAAGGTGCTCGCAAAGATCACGTAACCCACGAGCGACAGGCCCACGGACTGCTTGCCCGCAGCAGCCGACATCATGACGATACCGACAATAGTCAGGATAAACGAGCCAAAGACCAGTGGCAGGGCGGCGCCGCTCATCATCATGCGGGCAAACGCCATGGTGCTCGTAAAGTAAGCACCGGCGCCCATGGCGCAAAAGCCCAAGAAAATGAGAGCAGACATGGCGAGATTGTACGCGCGCGGCGACATCTCCTTGGCGCGACTTGCGCCGGTCTCGATGGGGCCGTTCTGATAGCCCTGGATATCGTTCATACTTCGTCCTTTCAAAAAACGCAAGACAGCGCCGTAGGTGACAAGATTCCTGCCATTGTACCCGAATGCCGCACGTCCTTACCTACGGCGCTCGCCCTCAAGCGTACGATCAAAGGCCCAGACCCACCAACGCATCACGTGCGCCTGCGAGCCGTCCGCCCGCTCGCGCGTCTGGTCCTCCAGATACAACTC
>CABUZE010000212.1 GCA_902495955.1 uncultured Collinsella sp.
CCTCAAAGCCACGCAAAATCGACAGCATGGTCGAAAGCGCCGCTCCGTCGAGCCAGTCGTCCGAGTCGACAACCTTGTAGTAGGTGCCCTGCGCCTCGCGCAGACCCGAAAGGACGGCAATACCGTGGCCGCCGTTCTCCTGGTGCACCGCGCGAATGATTCCAGGATAACGTGCCTCCCACTCGTCGGCCTTGGCGGCCGTCTCGTCCTTGGAGCCGTCGTCCACCACGATAATCTCGATATCGGTGGCGTAATTGCTCCCCTCCAAGATGGAGGTGATGCAATGGTCCATGTCTTTGGCGGCGTTATATGAGGGAATACCGAATGTTATGACTTTATGCATGGCAGGCGATAATCTCATCCGAAAGATCGAGGGCGGAATTAGTCACGGCGTCCATATCGTAGTAACGATACTCGGCCAGACGACCCACCGGGTGGAAGTTCGTCAGGTTCTGGACGCGCTCGAGATAGCGCTCGTAGAGCTCACGGTTCTCGGGCTCCAGGATAGCGTAGTACGGCGTCTCGCCCGAGCCGGGCGTATAGGCCTTGGAGTACTCCTTCATGATGGTGGTCTTGCCGGGCAGGACCTGACCGGTCATGTTCTTGAACTCGGTGATGCGCGTATAGTCCTCGCTCGTGGTGTAGTTGACGGTGCCCACGGGCTGGAACTGGTCCATATCGAGCGTCTCGAACTTCATATCGAGCGTGCGGTACGGCAGCGCGCCCAGGTCGAGGTTGAACAGCTCGTCGAGTGGACCGGTATAGACAATCTCGCCGCCGTAGACCTTGCCGTCGATCTTGACGGTGGTCTCGTCGATCTCGAAGAGGTCGCGGGCGTCCACGTCGCAGAACACATCAATCAGATCGTGATCGAGCATATGCTCGAACAGCGCGGTATAGCCGTCCTGCGGCATGCCCTGGAAAGGAGCCTGCGGGAAGTAGCGATCGTCATCGCCCACAAAGACGGGAACGCGGCCGGTGATCGAGGGGTCGATCTGATCGGGTGTCTGGCCCCACTGCTTCATGGTGTAATGCAAAAAGACGTTCTCGTAGACGTAATCGGCGACCTCGGCAAGATCCGGGTCGTTCTTCTTGCGCAGCTCCATGATGGGCACCTTGACGTCCTTGCCAAAGGTCTCCACGAGCTTCTGATACAGCTCCTCGCCGCGCTCATCGCCAAAGGCAAGCTTAAGGCTCGCATGGTTAAAGGGCACGGGCATAAGGGTACCGTTGATGTTGGCGAGCACCTTGTGCTGGTAGTCCGTCCACTTGGTAAAGCGCGACAGGAAATTGTGGACGCGCTCGTTAAAGGTATGGTAGATGTGCGGACCATACTCGTGGACCAGGATTCCCGCCTCGTCAGTGCAGTCGAAGGCATTGCCCGCAATGTGGCTACGGCGTTCCAAAACGGCAACACGATAGCCGATGGTTTCGGCAAGACGGCGGGCGCAAACGGCACCGGCATAACCGGCGCCGACAACGATCATGTCGTACGCACCGGCATTAAAGCCTTCAGGCAGGCCTGAGGTAATCTGCATCGATACTCCTTGTCAAAAGCCACACGCTTTTTAACTGGGCTTTTTCTCGAACATACGTCGAGACATATTTATCAGAGCGATTATAGCGCTAATGCGTCCTATAATGAGCTTGCCACACAAGGAAAGCTCAAGCACCGCGGCGAACATAATTGAAAGGTAAACCCGCTAGCAGCGGGTTTATTCGTGCACAGCCGAGAGCCTGGAGCTTAGCGAAACGCTTGTAAGGAGTAACATGAGCGATTTCCTAAACCGTATGAAGTCTGCCGCCAAGGCCGACCTTAAGACCATCGTCCTGCCCGAGGGCGAGGATCCGCGCACCATCGTCGCGGCCAACAAGATCATCGAGGAAGGCCTGGCAAAGCTCGTCATCCTGGGCAACCCCGACGAGATCGACGTTCCCGGCGCCACCGTCATCGCCCCGCGCAATGCCGAAAAGCACGAGGAGTACGCGCAGAAGTTTGCCGAGCTCCGCGCCAAGAAGGGTGTCACCATCGAGCAGGCTCGCGCCCAGGTGATGGACGCCACCTACTTTGGCACCATGATGGTCAAGATGGGCGACGCCGACGGCCTGGTCTCCGGCGCCTGCCACTCCACCGCCGACACGCTGCGCCCCGCGCTGCAGATCCTCAAGACCGCCCCGGGCAC
>CABUZE010000213.1 GCA_902495955.1 uncultured Collinsella sp.
GCTGTGCCGGACGCTGGACAGGCTGGGCAGTGCGCGACGCCGGCTGACGTGTACGATTCGGCTGACGCGGATCGGAAGCACTAGGCATGCGAAACCTCCTCGTTTTTACGATCAAGCCACGTCTGCAAAAAAAGGCTGGCGGCAATCATGTCGATCTTGCCCCTCATCTGCTTTTCGTTGAGGCCCTGCTCGCGCAGGATACGCTTGGCCTCTTGCGAGGACAGACGCTCGTCCTCAAACTCCAGCGGAAGATCGAGCTCGTCGGCAATCTTTTGCGCCACAGCGGCAACGCGCTCGGCCTGGGGGCCGGGCTCACCGGCCATGGTCAGGGGACGTCCGCTTACCAGGATGTCGGGCTCATAGTCCTCAACTAGGTAGCGGAACGTCTTGGCCATACCGGTGACCTCGGCGGCCGGGAGCACCTTGACGGGCATCGCCATCTTGCCATCACGGCTCGAGACGGCGATGCCGATCCTGGTCTCTCCTATGTCCAGCGCAAGCGCGACCACAGCGACTACCGGGATTCTTAGGCGCCGAGCGCGGTCTTAGCGGCCGCGAGGGCATCGGCAATACCGGCGGCGTTCTTGCCACCGGCTTGGGCCATGTTGGGACGGCCGCCACCGCGACCGTCAACCAGACCCGCGATCTGCTTGATCACGTTGCCGGCGTGGAACCCAGCCTTCACGGCGTCATCGGAACCGGCGGCGAGCAGGGCCGGGGTGCCCTTCTCGGTAACGCTGGCAACAACGCACGCGACGGGGCCGGCAACCTTCTGGTGCACGGTATCCCAGACGTTGCGCAGGTCGGCAGCCTCAAGGCCCTGGAGCTCAGCAACGACGAGCTTGTAGCCACCGAGCTCGACGGCACCCTCGATGGCGCTGGAAATGGCATCAGAGGAACCACCGGTCAGAGCCTTTTTGAGCTTGTTGGACGTCTCGCGCAGCTCGGCCTGCAGGTTCTCCACGCGGGCGGGAACCTCGTCGACGCGGCACTTGAGCGCAGCGGCGGCGGCGTCAACGAGCGCCAGGCGGTCGGCCATGTAGTCGAGGGCACCCTTAGAGGTCACGGCCTCGATACGGCGGACATTGGAGCCCGTGGAGGACTCGGAAATGATCTTGAACAGACCAATCTCTGCGGTATTGGCGGCATGGGTGCCACCACAGAGCTCGCGGGAGAACGGCTGGTCCTCAGCGCCCACGGAGACGACGCGGACGACATCGCCGTACTTCTCTCCAAACAGAGCGACAGCGCCGGCAGCCTTAGCCTCGTCGATGCCCGTGACACGGGTCACGACCGGCTTGGAAGCGAAGATCTGCTGGTTGACCAGGTCCTCGACAGCCTTGAGCTGCTCGGAGGACAGGGCCTCGAAGTGCGTGAAGTCAAAGCGCAGGTGCTCGGGCGTCACCAGCGAGCCGGCCTGGGAGACATGCTCGCCCAGGACCTGCTTAAGGGCAGCGTCGAGCAGGTGCGTGGCGGTGTGGTTGCGGCGCAGGAAGCCACGGCGCTCGGCGTCGAGCGCGGCGGTAACAGCGGCACCGACAGCCAGCGTGCCCTCGGCAACGTGCGCGACGTGGGCATACAGGCCGTTGTGGTTCTTGGTGTCGGCAACGGTCAGAACAACGCCCTCGGCGGAAAGCTTGCCGGCATCGCCCTGCTGGCCACCCATCTCGGCATAGAACGGGGTGCGGTCGAGCACAACCTCGACATCCTCGCCGGCGGCAGCGGACTCGACGGACTCGCCGTTGCGCACGATGGCGACAACCTTGGCGCCCTCGATCACATCGTTGTCATAGCCGTCGAACTCGGTCGCGGCAACCTTGTCCGAAAGCTCGACCCACACGTCGTTGAAGCTGCCCCAGGCGTCGCCCTTGGCATTGGCGCGGGCGCGGGCCTTCTGGTCCTCCATGCAGGCAGTGAAGCCGTCCATATCGACGTCGTGGCCAGCGGTGCCGGCGATCTCGACGGTCAGATCGATGGGGAAACCAAAGGTGTCGTGCAGTTTAAAGGCGACATCGCCCGAAAGCACGGCGCCCTCGGCAAGCGCTGCCAGGGCCTCGTCCAGATAGACGCGGCCGTTGTCGAGCGTCGTGGAGAAGCGCTCCTCCTCGGAGGCGACGATACCCTTGACGAGCGCGACATTCTTGAGCAGCTCGGGATAAGCCTCACCCATCTGAGCGTTAAC
>CABUZE010000214.1 GCA_902495955.1 uncultured Collinsella sp.
CGGGTGTCTTTGTGACTCCCGACGTCACCCCGTACAAAAAGCGCAAGGTCCGCATCCTCAACGGTGCCCATACCGCCTTCGTTCCGGGTTCCTGGGTTGCCGGCTTTGATATCGTGCGCGACTGCATGCATGACGAGACCATTCGCGGCTTCATGAACACCATGCTCTACGACGAGGTCATTCCGACGCTTGCCGCCGACTTGGATGTCGAGGACTGCAAGGCCTTTGCCGCCGCCGTCGAAAACCGCTTCGACAACCCGTTTATTGATCATGCGCTGCTCTCCATCTGCCTCAACTCCACGGCTAAGTGGCGCGCTCGCGACCTGCCCACGCTCAAGGACTACGTTGCCGAGACCGGCAACCTGCCCAAGTGCCTGGCGACGAGCCTCGCTACGCTCATCTCCTTCTACACGCAGGAGCTCGTGTCCCGCGAGGGCGACGGCCTGCACCTGCGTCGCTCCGACGGCACCGAGTACACCGCTCAGGACGACGCCTTCGTACTCGATTTCTACGCCGCCCACGCCGGTGCCGACGATGCCCAGCTGGTGCACGACGTGCTCACCAACGAGCAGATGTGGGGCGAGGACCTTACGCAGATCGCCGGTCTTGAGGAGTTTGTCGTCAGTGCGCTCGCCGTCGTGCGCACCGAGGGTGCCAAGCAGGCCTTCGCCAACGCTCAGGCGTAAATTTCCGGCGCAGACGCGGGCGCGGGACGGCGTGCCCGCGTCTCGACTTCTGCTCAACCTGTAGGGTTAGGACCATTTGCAATGAACACTATCCAGATCAATCCGGCCGACAACGTGATCGTCGCGCTGTCGCCGCTTGCCAAGGGCACCGCCGTCGCGGTTCCCGGGGTGGGCGAGGTCGTGGCCGCGGAGGATATTCCGCAAGGCCACAAGATGGCTGTGCGCTCGATTGCCGCCGGCGAGGACGTCATTAAGTACGGCCTTCCTATCGGACACGTGACGGGCGATGTCCAGCCCGGTCAGTGGCTCCACACGCACAATGTGAAGACCAACCTTTCGGGCGAGGTCGAGTACACCTACAACCCCACGCATCCGGTCGTTGAGTCGGTTGAGCCCGAGACCTTTATGGGGTTCCGCCGCGCCGACGGTCGTGCCGCGACGCGCAACGAGCTGTGGATCATCCCCACGGTCGGCTGTGTCAACGAAGTCGCCCGTGCCATGTGCGAGCAGGCCCAGGATCTGGTCGATGGCTCGCTGGAGGGCGTCTACTACTTCCCGCATCCGTTCGGTTGCTCGCAGACCGGCGCCGACCATATCCAGACGCGTCGTCTGCTGGTGGCGCTCTCGCGTCACCCTAATGCGGCCGGCGTGCTGTTCCTGTCGCTCGGTTGCGAGAACTGCACACACCAGCAGGTGCTCGACGAGCTCGGTGACTTCGATCACGAGCGCGTTCGTTTTCTCACCTGCCAGGATGTAGCCGACGAGCAGATCGAGGGCCACAAGATTCTGGCCGAGCTGGCAGACCTCGCCAAGCAAGCCAAGCGCGAGCCCATTCCGGCCTCCGAGCTGGTTATTGGTCTTAAGTGCGGCGGCTCCGACGGTCTTTCGGGCATTACCGCCAACCCCACGATCGGTCGCGTGAGTGATATGGTTGTCGCCCGCGGCGGCACGTCGGTGCTTACCGAGGTGCCCGAGATGTTTGGCGCCGAGAGTATCCTGCTCGATCGCTGTGAGAACGAGCAGGTCTTTAACGCCGCTTCCGACATGCTCAATGGCTTTAAGGACTACTTTATTAGCCACGGCGAGGTCGTCTACGAGAACCCGAGCCCCGGCAACAAGGACGGCGGTATTACCACGCTCGAGGACAAGAGCTGCGGCTGCGTGCAAAAGGGCGGATCTGCCCCCATCGTCGACGTGCTGCCGTATGCCGGCCGGGCAAATAAACACGGCCTGAACATGCTGTGCGGTCCGGGCAACGACATGGTATCCACCACGGCGTTGACGGCTGCCGGCTGCCACGTGATTCTGTTCTCGACCGGCCGCGGCACACCGTTTGGCGCGCCGGCGCCTACCCTCAAGGTGTTCACCAATCAGCGTTTGTGCGACCACAAGGCCAATTGGATGGACTTTAACGCCGGCGTGATTGCCACGGGTGAGCGCACGCTCGACGAGGCCGCCTGCGATTTGTACCAGCTGGTGCTAC
>CABUZE010000215.1 GCA_902495955.1 uncultured Collinsella sp.
AACTCGCCCTTGATGCAGTAGCCGGGGCCACCGGTACCGGGCATGCCGTCGGGGCCCTCAAGGCCGGCAGCGACGTCGGCGCCGGACATGTCGCGGGTATTGGGGTCGCCACCCTGAATGACAAAGCCGGGCACATAGCGATGGAACTTAAGGCCATCATAGAAGCCCATCGTAGAAAGCTCGCAGAAGTTCGCGACATGAATGGGAGCGCCCTCGCCGTCAAACTTGACCTTGATGGTACCCTTCGACGTCTCGATAACGGCGCACTCGTCGCCGGCAAGCTGATACTCGGGCGTGTAGAGCTCTTTCTTAAAACCAAACATGTGGTTCCTTCCTCGTGCGTTTAAAGCATATTTGTACGAATTGTAGCAATAAGCATGCGCTTACATCAATTGCGCACGTAGGTTATGCCGACTATGGCGAACTAATTTTAGGAACGCTGCTGCGGCTTCCAGGAGCCCACGTTGGCGTCGTACTGATTAAGCGCGCTGTTGCCACCCTGAGCGATGGGCGCCAGGATCTCGCTTTGGTGAGAACTCATCGACTCGCCATCGGGAATGGCCAGCGAGATGTCCCAACTCTGGCAGATCACGTCGACGCGCTCATACATCCACTCGGCAAGCTGCTTTAAGTGGGCAATGTCGTCCGCATAGACCGTATCGTCCAGGTACTTAAGGTTGCTGAGCTCATCTTGCGTCTTTTTAATCTGGTCGCGCAGGGCGTAAGCACTCTGCGACAGCTCCTGACGGGTGGACAGCGGCGTTCGGAGATAGCCGTTGTTAAAGGAATCGATGACCTCGCCGATCTGGTCCTCGTCACCGTAGGACACGATGGTCTGATACAGACCGTCGAGCCTGGTATAGAGCTGATCATCGGTCAGCACGGTTTCTTCCTGGACCACCTCGGCAGAATCGTCTTGCTTGGTATCGTCCTCAGTCGCCTCGCCCTTTTGGCGCGTGGGGAAGGTGGTTTGTGCAGCTTGGCCAAACTGGTCGTAGAAGCCAGGCATGACACCCATGGGATCGGTCGTCACGAACCAATAGGCACCGCCGCAAACGACGGCAAGTACCGCGATGACGATGAGCGGCTTGGGGATATGACGCTTGTGCTTGTGATAGGCGTCCTCGTCGGGATGCACTTTGCGCTTGGGTTTTTGAGCATCGTCGTGCAGGGAAACGGGCGTGGGAATATCGACCTTGGGGGTACCGAAATCCTTATCGAAAGCCGGCAGCACGCAGGTCTCGTTAGGATCGGCGGCGTCCGAAAGAACCGCGGCAGCCGAGGCGGGCGCATGAGGCACCTCGGTATCGATCTGCTCTTGCGTTAGGCGCGGAAAGCCCGCCGTGCGGCCCGCTGCCAGGTCGGATGCGGCCGCGTCCTCGGAGAGGATACCCGGAGCGGGGCGTCCGCATTTGGGACACGTACGATCGTGCGGAGAAAGACGGGCACCGCAGCCCTCGCAGAACACGAACTCGGTGTGCTCGGGGCCATCGCCCGGACCCACATAGGCGTTGCAGCAGGGGCAGAACGAGGCGCCGTCCTCGATAGTCTTAAGGCAATGCGGGCAGATCACGGCATCCTCTTTTCGAAGTAATTCAAACAATCGAGGTTAGAGCATAACATCGCCACGGCCCCACAGGAGCAAGGCACCAATTCAACATCGCCAGGGCGCGTAGTTACTTCTTCTTTTTGCTTGGCATCGAGACTTTGATGCCTTGGGCGGACTTGGTCACGCGAGAGCGCTTGGCTCCGGTACTCCTCTTTTTCTTGGGCTGGGCCTGGGCCACGCCCTCGAGTGCACGGGCCTCGGCCTCGCGAGCGGTGCGATCTTCGCGGCGCTGCGCCATGTCGGCGGCGACGCGCTTGGCAAAACGCTCGGCCGTCGAACCCGTCGAGCTCACCTTGCCGCCACCGCGACCCAGGTGGACGCGCACACCACGGCCAAAACCAGTTGCGGCATGACGACGACGCGGCTTGAGCGAATCCATCATCGTGGCGAGCTTAAAGAACACCGAGCAGGTAAAGACCACGATAACAGCCAAGATAACCATCTGGCCCATCGACAGGTTGGCAATAGACAGCAGCTCCGGGAATCCGATAACGCCCACCAGGATGCCGGTGACTACAAACACAAAGAGCACCACACGTAAGGGCGTGAGAGG
>CABUZE010000216.1 GCA_902495955.1 uncultured Collinsella sp.
CCATCGGCGGCAAGATCATTGCCCGTGAAACGGTCAAGGCCATGCGCAAGGACGTGCTTGCCAAGTGCTACGGCGGCGATATTTCTCGTAAGCGCAAACTGCTCGAGAAGCAGAAAGAGGGCAAGAAGCGCATGAAGGCCATCGGCTCGGTAGAGGTCCCGCAGGAGGCCTTTATGGCGATCCTCAAGGTGGACGAGTAGATCCATGGCGCTTTCTGAATACAGCAAGCGGCTGCTGGGCGCCTATGTCGAGCAGCCGTTCCTTATGGCTCCCATGGCGGGCGTGACCGACCCTGCCTACCGCATCATGTGTCGCCGCCGCGGTGCCAACCTTGCCTACAGCGAGATGGTGAGCGTTGCGGGCCTTGCCTATGCCAGCAACAAGACCTGGCGCCTGGTGCTACCGGCTGACGAAGAGCAGCAGATTTGCGTGCAGCTCTTCGGCTCCAAGCCTGATCAGTTTGCGAGCGCCGTCGCCGCCGTCGAGGAGCGCGTTGGCGATCGCCTGTCGCTCATCGATATCAATATGGCATGCCCCGCCCGCAAGGTCGTTACCAAGGGCGAGGGCTCGGCGCTCATGCGCACGCCCGACCTTGCGGAGAAGATCGTCGAGGCCACGGTGGGCGCGGCGCACGTGCCCGTGACCGTCAAGATTCGCAAAGGCTTTTATGCCGAGGACCGCAATGCCGCGACATTTGCCCAGATGCTTGAGGGCGCAGGGGCTGCCGCAGTCGCCGTGCATGGTCGTTGCGCTACGCAGCTCTACACGGGCCAGGCGGATTGGTCGGTCGTCGATGAGGTCGCAGGTGCCGTCGAGATTCCCGTGATCGGTTCGGGCGATGTGTTCTCGGCCGAGGATGCCGCGGAGCATCTGCGCAGCTCGGGTGCCAGCGCGGTGTTTATCGCGCGCGGTATCTATGGCAACCCCTGGGTGTTCGGCGATGCTCGCGCCCTTGCACTCGACGCTACGCCGGTGCCGTCTCGCTCCTCACGCGAGCGCCTGGACGCCCTGCGTGAGCACCTAACGCTGACGCATGAGCTCCTGCCGCTCATGTCGCGTGCCCGCACGTACGCAAGCTGGTACTTAAAAGGCATGCCCCATGCCGCCGCTTGGCGTGCCCATGTGGTGCGCTGCTCCACGTATGAGGAGTTTATGGCGCTGGTCGATGAGATCGAGCGCGATGTGGTGGCCTGCGAGGCTGCCCTTGCCGCCGGCGAATCGGTGCCCCCTCATCCGCTGGAGGCTTAAGGGTGGCCGTTACCGCGCTGTACGTGCACGTGCCGTTCTGTGCCCAAAAGTGCCGCTACTGCGACTTCGACTCGCGCAGCTTTGCTTCGTGTGATTTGGATGCCGCGTTCGATTCCTATTTTGAGCAGTTGTACGCGCGCCTCGATGCTTTTGGCAAGGCTGGGGCCCTCGACCAGATTCGCACCGTCTATGTTGGCGGCGGTACGCCGTCGCTGGCGGGGGAGCGCCTGGTGGAGCTGGCGCGGCGTATTCGTGCGTGGTGCGCCCCCGTTGAGTTTACCTGCGAGGCCAATCCCGAGTCGCTGACCGCCGAGCTTGCCACTGCGCTTGCCAAGGTTGGTGTCACACGCGTCTCTCTGGGCGTGCAAACGCTCGATTACACCGAACTTACTGCCATCGGCCGTATTCACGATGCCGATCGGGCGCTCGCTGCCATCGTGACGGTCAAGAACGCTGGGCTTGACGTGTCGTGCGACCTTATGTGCGGACTTCCCGGGCAAACCGCATCGAGTTGGAAGCGCACGCTCGATGGCGTGCTCGCGGTGGCTCCACATCATGTGTCGGTCTACCCGCTTACGCTCGAGGAGGGGACGCCCCTTTATCGCATGGCGTGCCGCGACGAGTCGCTCGAGCCTGATGAGGATTTTCAGGCCGCCTGCATGGACGTGGCACGCGAGCTCCTGGGTGCCGCCGGCTATCACCCGTATGAGGTGGCGAGCTACGCGCTCGACGGCCATGAGTGCGCCCATAACATTGCCTACTGGACCGGACGGGGCTACCTGGGCCTGGGGCGTTCTGCCGCGGGCATGCTCGACGCCGCGGATTTCGACCGTCTTGCAGGTTTGTTCCCCGGTGTTTCTTCTCGAGGCGATGCGTTCCGCGTGCGTCTGGTGCAACGTGACGATGA
>CABUZE010000217.1 GCA_902495955.1 uncultured Collinsella sp.
GCTCGAGGCCGCACCGCTGCCTTTGGCGGTCGCTGCCTTTTTGATTGCCGTCATGGTGCGTGCCTCTGTCGGCAGCTCCATCGTCGCTATGACCATGGCATCGGGCATTATGGCCGCCATGCCTGCGGTCGCTGGTGCTTCGGTGCTTATGCGTGCCGCCATCTGTCTTGCTATCTGCGGCGGTGCCACGGCCCTCTCGCACGTCTACGATGCCGGCTTTTGGATGTGCTCCTCGTTCCTGGAGATTGACGAGAAGACCACCCTCAAGTCCTGGACCGTTATGGAGACGCTCATCGGCCTTTCGGGTCTTGCCTGTGCCCTGGTGATTTCGTTCTTCGCCTAGTTCGCGTGGCTAAGCATCTTTTGCCGAGCGCATCGCTCGGTACCCATTTACACCTGATTCATTAACCAACGATTGGTACAACCGTTCAAATCAAAAGAGGAGAGCATCATGGACGAGAAGACCAAGGCACAGATTCAGCAGGAGGCAGCCGACCTGGTTGCCAAGCTGCAGCCGCGTTCCGGCAAGTTCCGCACCATCAGCCCCGAGATGGACCCGCTGCGTCTGGGGTCTGGCTGGACCATCGAGGATCTGGACAAGCCGCAGGTCATTATCGAGTCGACGTTCGGCGACTCGCATCCGGGTTCTGCCGGCCTGTTTGAGTTGGTCGAGGAGGTCCGTGCCGGCGTTGCCGAGGCTGGCGGTCATGGTGCCCGTTACTTCTGCACCGATATCTGCGACGGCGAGGCCCAGGGCCACGACGGCATCAACTACTCGCTGCCCAGTCGCGACATGATCGCCAGCATGATCGAGATTCATGCCAAGGCCACCCCGTTCGACGCCGGCGGCTTTGTTGCCAGCTGCGATAAGGGCCTGCCTGCGAACCTCATGGCCATGGGCCGCATCAACATCCCCTCCATCGTCGTTACCGGCGGTGTCATGGATGCCGGTCCCGACCTGCTGACCCTGGAGCAGCTCGGCGCTATCTCGGCCCGCTACGAGCGCGGCGAGATCTCCCGCGAGGAGCTCGAGTTTGCCAAGCACAACGCATGCCCCAGCTGCGGCGCCTGCTCCTTTATGGGTACCGCCTCGACCATGCAGGTTACCGCCGAGGCCCTGGGCCTCATGCTCCCCGGTACCGACCTGCTGCCCGCTACCAGCTCCGACCTGCGCGAGTTTGCTCGCAAGGCCGGCCGCCAGTCCGTGTGGCTCTCCGAGCACAACCTGTGCCCGCGCGACATCGTGACCAAGGAGTCCTTCGAGAACCTCATCATGGTCCACGGCGCCATCTCCGGTTCCACCAACTCGCTGCTGCACATTCCCGCGATCGCCCGCGAGTTTGGCATCGAGATGTCCGCCGACGATTTCGATCGCCTGCACCGTGGCGCCCACTACCTGCTCAACGTTCGCCCCGCAGGCGAATGGCCGGCGCAGTTCTTCTACTATGCAGGTGGCGTGCCGCGCATCATGGAGGAGATCAAGTCGATGCTTCACCTCGATGTCATGACCGTCACCGGCAAGACTCTCGGCGAGGACCTCGAGGACCTCAAGAACAACGGTTACTACGAGAAGTGCGGTCGTTACCTTGAGAAATGGAATCTCAAGCGCGAGGACATCATCCGTCCGTTTGACCAGGCTTTTGGTACCGACGGCTCTATCGCCATCCTCCACGGCAACCTTGCCCCCGAGGGCGCCGTTGTCAAGCACACCGTCGTCCCGCGCGAGATGTTCCAGGCTACGCTCAAGGCCCGTCCGTTCGATTGTGAGGAGGACGCTATCCACGCCGTCCTGACGCACGAGATCAAGCCCGGTGACGCCGTCATCATTCGTTATGAGGGCCCCAAGGGTTCCGGTATGCCCGAGATGTTCTACACCACCGAAGCTATCGCCAGCGACCCCGAGCTGGGCGCGAGCATTGCCCTGATCACTGACGGCCGCTTCTCCGGCGCCTCCAAGGGCCCGGCTATCGGTCACGTTTCGCCCGAGGCTGCCGTGGGCGGTCCGATTGCCCTGATCGAGGAGGGCGACCTGATCCAGATCAACATCCCCGAGCGCTCGCTGTCCATCGTGGGCATCGCCGGCAAGGAGATGGAGCCGGCCGAGGTCGACGCCATCCTGGCCGAGCGCCGAGCCGCTTGGAAGCCCTAGGCTA
>CABUZE010000218.1 GCA_902495955.1 uncultured Collinsella sp.
CCCCACCGGCAAAAAGCGCCTGCAGCAGGCCCTGCGCGACGGCGACCTGGACTACGTCGTGAGCCAGGGCATCAGCCAGCAGGAGCAGGGCGCCGACATCCTGGACGTCAACGTGGGCCTGCCCGAGATCGACGAGGTCAAGGTCATCCAGCAGGCCACCGAGCAGCTCCAGGGCTCCACGCTGTTGCCGCTGCAGATCGACTCCACCGACCCCGCAGCCGTCGAGGCCGCCGTGCGCCGCTACGCCGGCAAGCCCATCATCAACTCGGTCAATGGCAAACAACAGATCATGGATGAGATCCTTCCGCTGGTGGCCCACTACGGCACCAACGTCGTCGGCCTTACGCTCGACGAGGGCGGCATCCCCGATACCGCCGAGGCCCGCTTCGCCATCGCCGAGCGCATCGTGGCCGAGGCCGCCCGTTACGGCATCGGCCCGGACCGCATCCTCATCGACTGCCTGGTCATGACCGCCTCGACCAACCAGCGCCAGGCCGAACAGATCCTGCGCGCCATGTCCCTGTGCAAGGAGCGTCTGGGCGTCAAATGCGCGCTCGGCGTGTCGAACATCAGCTTTGGCCTGCCTGCCCGCCCGCTGCTGGGCTCGGTCTTTTTGGCCGCCGCCTTTGGTGCGGGCCTGGACGCCCCCATCATGAACCCGGGTTCCAAGCGCTTTATGGATACCGTCTACAGCTATCGCGTCCTGAGCGTTGAGGACGAGGGCTCGACCGGATACATCGAGCGCTACGCCGGCTGGACCGACCCGTACAAGATTGCCGCCAACCCGGCGGCCGCTCAGTCGGCATCGAGCGATGCCACGCCTGCCGCAAGCACCACCGCAAGCGCCGATGACGACCCCATCCGCCACATGGTCGTCTCGGGCCGCAAGGGCGAAATCGCGGCCGAGACCGAGCGTCTGCTGGCAGATCACGACGCCATGGACCTCATCAACAATCACTTTATCCCCGCCCTCGACGAGGTTGGCGTCCTCTTTGACCGGGGCAAGTTCTTCTTGCCGCAGCTTATGGCCTCGGCCGAGGCCGCGCGCGTGGGCTTCGACACCATCAAGCGCCTGATGCCCGCCGGCGAGATCGCCGACAAGGGCAAGATCTGCGTGGCCACCGTTAAAGGCGACATCCACGACATCGGTAAGAACATCGTCAAGATGCTGCTCGATAACTACGGTTATACCGTCTTTGACCTAGGCCGCGACGTCGACCCGCAAGAGGTGCTCAAGACCGTACGGGAGCGTGACATCAAGCTCGTCGGCCTCTCGGCGCTTATGACTACCACCGTCGTGGCCATGGAAGAGACCATCAAGCTGCTTCATGCCGAGGTGCCGGGCGTCAAGATCATCGTAGGCGGCGCCGTACTCACCCCCGAATACGCCAAACAGATCGGCGCGGACTACTACGCCAAAGACGCCGCCGAAAGCGCGCGCATCGCCGAAGAGGTCTTTGGGCAGTAACACAACGGAAACAACCGAGCACCAAAACGTGCCGCATGCGCCACTTGGCACGTGCGGCACGTTAGAATAGACAAGACTATGCTCGTTTTGGCAGATAGGAGCGCAAGGATGGCGATCACGCCCGCAGAAATCGCGGAAACCCGCGGCATGGTTGAGGAGCAGAACCTCGACATCAGAACCATCACCATGGGTGTTTCGCTCATGGGTTGCGGTGACGAGAACCTCGACCGCATGTGCACGAAGATCTACGACCACGTGACGCACACGGCTGCGCACCTGGTCGAGCCCGCCGAGAACCTCGAGCGCGAGTACGGTATCCCCATCGTCAACAAGCGCGTTTCCGTCACCCCGGTGGCGCAGATCGCCGCGTGCTGCAAGGATGAGGACCTCACCCCCATCGCGCATGCCCTCGACCGCGCGGCCGAGACGCTCGGCATCGATTACCTGGGCGGCTTCTCCGCACTCGTCCAGAAGGGCATCGGCAACGCCGACCGCCGCGTCATCCAGTCCATCCCCCAGGCGCTCGCTACCACGAGCCGCGTCTGCTCCAGCGTCAACGTCGCCAGCCTGCGCGCCGGTATCAACATGGACGCCGTGCTTATGGCCGCCCAGACCATCATCGATGCCGCTAAACTCACGGCCGACCAGGATTCCGTCGGCGCCTCCAAGTTTGTCTGC
>CABUZE010000219.1 GCA_902495955.1 uncultured Collinsella sp.
AGTGCGAGTCGATGCTCGCACAGGGCGGCATCTGCGTGCTGCCCGAGGGCTCGGACTACGATGCCTTCTTTGAGGACACCATGCACGCCGGTCACTACGAGAACCGCCGCGAGAGCGTAGACATCATGATCCGCTCGAGCCGCTCGGTCATCAACGACCTGCTGGCGATGGGCGTGGACTTTGAGCGTAAGGCCGATGGCGGCCTCGACTTTACCCGCGAGGGCGCGCATAGCCGCCCGCGCATCGCCTTCCATGCCGACATTACGGGCAAGGAGATCACGACCAAGCTGCTCCAGGCCGTCCGCAAGTTGGACAACGTGCAGATTCTTGAGCACGTGGCCATGACCGACATCCTGACGGCCGAGCGCGATGGGGCCACGGTGTGCACTGGTGTCGTCGCTGTCGCCGTGGACGAGGGCGATTCGGTTCGCCCCGCCGACGAGCTGGCACATGCCGCCGAGGGCGTGCATACCGGCGAGCCGTTTGAGATTCATGCTCGCCATACGCTGTGGGCGACGGGTGGTATCGGTGGCGTGTACGATCACTCCACCAACTACCCGCAGCTCACCGGCGACGCCTGCTACATCGCGCAGGAGCACGGCATTACGATGGAGCATCTGGACTATGTGCAGATTCACCCCACGGGACTGTTCTCGCCGCAGCCGGGCCGCACCTTCCTGATCAGCGAGAGCTGCCGCGGCGAGGGCGCGATTCTGCTCAACGCTGCCGGCGAGCGCTTTACCGACGAGTTGCAGCCGCGCGACGTGGTCGCCGCTGCTATTCGCGAGCAGATGAAGCAGGACGGCACCGAGCACGAGTGGCTGAGCTTTGCCCCCGTCGAGCGCGACGTGGTGACCGGGCACTTCGCCAACATCCGCGCGCGCTGCCTTGAGGACGGTCGCGACATCCTGGATGAGCCCATCCCCGTCACGCCCACGCAGCACTACTTTATGGGCGGCGTGTGGGTCGACAAGGACTTCCGCACCTCGATGCCCGAGCTCTACGCCGCTGGCGAGACGGCCTGCAATGGCGTTCACGGCAAGAATCGCCTGGCTTCCAACAGCCTGCTCGAGTCCCTAGTCTGGGGTCGCCGCGCTGCTTGGCGTATGCGCACCGGCGAGTCGCTGGCCGTGGAACAGGCAGGCGAGCCCGCGCTCGATGGACGCCATCGCGCTTTGAGTTCCGATACCCTTGCAATCGATGATCTGGCCCGTGCCGCCGGCACGCAGGTCGTGGAGGAGTAGACCATGAATCCCATTACCATGAAGCTTGTCGTCGATGATCTGATTTTGCAGGCCCTGCGCGAGGACATTACCTTTGAGGACGTGAGCACGGCGAGCGTGTGCCCCACGGCGCGCCCCGCCACGGTGGAGCTCATCGCCAAGGCCGACGGCATCATCGCCGGCCTGGATGTGTTCGCTCGCACCTTTGAGCTGCTGGATTCGCAGAGCTCGGTGCTGTTTGATGTTGCCGACGGTGACGAGGTGCATGCCGGCGACCACGTGGGTCAGGTGCGCGGCGATGCGCGTGTGCTGCTTTCGGGCGAGCGCGTGGCGCTCAACTACCTGCAGCGCATGAGCGGCATCGCTACCTATACGCACAGCATGGCCGCGGCGCTCGAGGGAACCAAGACCGTGCTCGTCGACACGCGCAAGACCACACCGGGCATGCGCGTGTTTGAGAAGGCGGCGGTTGAGATTGGCGGCGGCAGCAACCACCGTTACAACCTGTCGACGGCCGTCATGCTCAAGGACAACCACATCGATGCCGCCGGTGGCGTGACGCGCGCGATCGAGATGGCGCGCGCCCATGCATCGTTTACCACGACGGTCGAGATCGAGTGAGAGAACCTGGACATGGTACGCGAGGCCGTGGAGGCCGGTGCCGATATCATCATGTTCGACAACATGACCCACGACGACATGGCTGCCGCGATTGAGCTTATCGCCGGCCGCGCCAAGACCGAGTGCTCGGGTAATGTGGATGTCAGCAATATCCGCGCGCTCGCCGACCTGGGCGTTGACTTTATTAGCTCGGGGGCATTGACGCACTCTGCGCCGATTCTCGACCTCTCGCTCAAGCACCTGCGTCTGCTGGACGTTATATAATGGACGCCCGCGA
>CABUZE010000220.1 GCA_902495955.1 uncultured Collinsella sp.
AAAGGCGACCTGCTAGGCGATGGCCTCAACATCGAGGCTGCCGTTTTGTACGCCGAAAAGCACGGCGCAAACTCGGTTGGCGTTAACTGCTGTTCACTTGCGGCCGCGAACGTGGCAGTGCCCAGGATGGTTGCATCGGCGACTACTCCCGTCACGGTGCGTCCCAACGTAGGCAATCCGGTCCAGACTCAGGATGGCCCCGTATGGCACGAGAACCCCGAAGCTTTCGCACGCGCATGCATCGAATGGAGACATGCCGGTGCCGCAATGGTGGGCAGTTGCTGTGGAACCACGGCAATCACTACGGCCGCGATGGCCGAGGCGCTCGATATATAAAGGGCAAACCGCTCCATACGGGGCGGTTTTTTTATTGCTTGCATGTCCTCGGCAGCATTTGCCCAAATGGTGAATGCTGGTGCCGGCAGGTTGCCGAGTGCATGTTGCGGGTATACCCCATGCGTACCATGATCCAAACACTGTGAGGTGTCTGCGCGTGTGCGCGATAATTCATTTTGGAACTGACGGTTGGCGCGCTCGCGTCGATGAGGACTTCACTGCCGATAACGTTGCCCGTATCGCCGATGCCGTCGGCGAGTTGTGGCAAAAGACCAATCCGGGCAAAACGGTATATATAGGGTTCGACACCCGGCCCCTGGCGCGCGAGTTCGCTGAGCTTGCGGCGGGCGTGCTAGCAGCGCACGGGCTAGACGCCGTGCTCGCTTCGCGACCTGTCCCGACCCCTGCCCTTACGTGGGCGGCGGCTTATGACGGTGAAGCGTGCGGCGCGCTCATGGTGACGGGGTCCCATCATCCGCAGGGCTATCTGTGCCTCAAGATTCGCATGGGTGACGGCTCGACCGCCAACCAGGATGTCATCGAAGAGCTCGAAGAGACTATGGCTCCCGAGCCAATGGGGATCGAGGGGCAATATCGCACCGCGGATATCATTCCTGACTATATGCAGGCGGTGGCATCGTTTGTCGATGCCGAAGCCATCCGCGCCGCGCACTTGCGCGTGGTTGTCGATCCCATGGGCGGCGCAGCCCAGGGCTATCTAGCCGACTTGCTGCGCGAGCTTGGCGTTGAGGTGCACGAGATTCACGCCGGGCAGGCGTCTGACCAAGAAGATATCTGCCCCGACCCCGTTGAACCGTGGGTGGACGCTTGCGAGCGCACGGTTATCGAGGACGGAGCTTGCGCTGGCCTGGTGACCGACGGCGACGCCGACCGTATCGGCGCGGTTGACGAGCGCGGCAGATATATACATCCGCATCAGATCATGGCGCTCGTTTTGGTCGACTTGGTTCAATTTCGTAATTTGGAGGGGCGCGTCGTCGTCAATCTTTCATGCTCGACGCTCGTGCGTCGCATTGCCGAGGCGCTTGGCTGCCGCGTGACCGTCAAACCAGTCGGTTTCAAATATATAGCGGCGGAGATGAAGAAGGGCGGCGTCCTCATGGGCGGCGAAGAAGCCGGTGGTATCGGCATCGCCGCGCATATGCCCGAGCGCGATGGAATCCTCGCCTGTCTGATTCTGTGTGAGCTTATGGCAAAGACGGGCGCACCCTTGGGCGTTTTGGTCGATCAGCTCGAGGCCAGTTTTGGTAAGACGAGTTACGGTCGACGCGACTTGCGCCTTGAGGCCGAAGATGCCGAAACGTTACGAACCCTGCTGCCGGGCGTAAACCCCAAGTCGATTTGTGGCAAGGTGCCGCAAAACGTTAGTCATATGGACGGCTTGCGTCTGTCATTCGAGGATGACACGTGGCTGCTGGTCCGTCCTAGCGGGACCGAACCAGTGGTGCGCGTCTACGCCGAGGGGTTCTCGGTGGAAGAACGTGATGAGTTGCTCGATGCTGGCTGTGCTTTAGCTAGGGGGACGTATCCGCTTTAACCATGAGACTGCCTTATATAAAGAGATGCTCGGCGAGCGGTAGTTAACGGCTGGCAAACGTTAGTCGGATCACAAGATGGGTAGGAAATGTGTACGCCCAGATTCCCGCCCACGGTGCCCCTCCGGTCTGGCAATATATCTCCTTGCCGCGCGGCCCGGTCGGACCGGATCAGCCGCGGGGCGTGCACCTTGAGAACCGGATACTGCGAGGATGG
>CABUZE010000221.1 GCA_902495955.1 uncultured Collinsella sp.
GAGCGGCGCTGTCACCCTCGGCGTGCTCGACCGGGCTTTCGAAGCGCTTGGCAAACGACTCACGCGTGCCAAGCAGGCCCGGCATCAAAAAGTCGAAGATGCTCCAGAGCTCGGACAAGCGGTTTTCGATGGGTGTGCCCGTCAGGGCAAAGCGCACGCCGGCCGGCAGACGCTTGGCGGCGCGCGCTACCTGCGTGAGCGGGTTTTTAATGTACTGTGCCTCGTCGAGCACAACGCGAGCAAAGTCCTGCTCGGCATACTCGTCGATATCGCGGCGCATGAGGTCATACGACGTCACGACCACGTTATGCTCGGCAGCGCCGGCAATCTGCACGCGGCGCTGCGCCTTGGCACCCACGATGGCGCACACATCGAGCGACGGGGCAAAGCGCTCCAACTCGGCAGTCCAGTTGTACACAAGCGACGCAGGGCACACCACGAGCGTGGGCTTGGCGTCCCCCGCCTCCACGCGCGCCAGAATATGCGCGATCATCTGCAGTGTTTTGCCCAGGCCCATGTCGTCGGCCAAGATGCCGCCGAGGCCCAGGTGCTCGAGCGAGCCGAGCCACTGGTATCCGTCAACCTGATAGCCGCGCAGTGTTGCCTTGAGCGAGACCGGCACCGTAAAGTCCATCTTGCCGAGCGTATCCAGGCGCTCGACGGTGCGACGGAATGCGGCATCGCGATCGGCCTCGAGCGCAGGCGTGCGCGCGAGCATGCTGTCGACGAACAGGGTACTCGACGCGGGAAGCGACACGCCGTCGAGCAGGTCGACAGCATCGACACCCAGGTCCTCGGCAAGACCAAACGCGGCGCGGGCGCCCTCGTCCAGGCGTACGATGTCGCCGGACGTCAGGCGTGCAAACGTCTGGTGGCGCTTGTACGAGTCAAGATAGATGGCAAGATCTGCCGCCGAAAGACCGCTCGCGCCCAGTTCAACATCGAGCAGGTTGCTCTTGACGGTCGCGCGCACCGAAAGCTTGGGCGCAGAGCGCACCGAGATCTGGCGCAGGCGGTCGCTGAGCATGACCTCGCCCAGCTCGGACAGGGCAGACAGGCCCTCGGTCAGCAAATGGAACAGGCTCTCGTCATCACGTTCCTCAAACGCCAGACCGCCCTCGTAAAAGTCGAAATACAGGGCCGCCGTGTCCATAACGCGAAACTCTGCTATCTCGTCGCGCGGCGGCACGCCCGGGCGCTGCTCTTCGAAGGGGCTGCCCGGAGCGCCCAGGCTAAAGAGATCTGCCGACCAGTCGCCGTAGGAAACCGTAATCTTGCAGGTCACAAGCCCGTCATCGACACCGATTGCCATGGCAAAGCTCGGCGCGGGCGCCACAGTGTCGAGCACGGCGGGAGCGGTGAGGTCGGTGTATTCGCGCAGCACGGGCAGTGCCATGCGGCAGAATTCGCCCACCTGCTCGGCGGCGATATGGACCGGCGTGCGACAGGGCAGCAGACGCGACAGAAACGGTGCGGCATGCTGGGCAAACGCCGCATCGGCGCGGCGCGCGCGGTGCGTGTCGACCAGATAGGCAACGTCGCCCGAGACAAAGCAGTACATATCGGCGGGCAGACGCAGGTCGTAGCTGCCACCGGCCGCCGGCGCGATCTTGGCGGCAAGGAGCGGCGGCTGTTTTGCCGAGGCCTCGTCCTCCCCCACCGGCGACAACTCAACCGCTACCTCGTAGGAACGATGCGTCGTCGTTCCCCGCGACCAGGCGGGCTCAAAGGAAATGGTCCGGCCACGCAGCAAGTCCAGCATGTATACGATGTCATGCTCGGACAGCGGCAGTTGACGCTCGGCGACAAAGCCGCTGCGTGCAAAATCGTACGACGCCGAACGCGAACTCGTGATGTCGCTCAGATACACAACCGTTGCCACAACAAGGTCGAGCAGACGCACCGAAACCTCGTCAAAGGCCTCGGGCGTATGGAGGAATGTGAGCTTCTTGCCGTACGAGAACGTGCCGCCGCGCACGTAGGCGGCGGCCATGCCGTCGATGTCCTTGACCACGTAGGACACCGAGCCGCATCGGATGCGAAGCTCGAGCGCCCAGCTAAAGCGGTCGGCGAACAGCGGATTGTAGTACGGCACCAGCGAGGGCTCCA
>CABUZE010000222.1 GCA_902495955.1 uncultured Collinsella sp.
CCTACGCGCGCATCTGGAAACGCTCGTATAGCAAGGCTAACGCCCGCGCAATGCGGACAGTCTAGCGCGCCATCGCGTCGCGCCCGGCCTTGACCCGCTTGCGCTGTTTGGCGCGCTCCTCGCCGGTCAGGCGCTCAAAGAGATGTCCGATAGTCGAGGCCAGCACCTGTTGAAACAGCGTACCGCACATGACGGGGAATACGACCTCGCCGGGAAAGTACTGCGTGGCGATGACGGCGCCCGAAGAGATGTTACGCATGCCGCAGGTAAAGCACATGGTGGTCGTCTCGCTATACGGCAGATGCAGGGCACGTGCGACCAGAAAACCGACGACAAAGCCGCTGATGGCGAAGACCAAAATAAAGAGGGCGACTTCCAGGCGCACCGTGTTCATGTGCAGCACGTACTCGCTCATGGCGGTGGAGTTGGACGCGATGACACCCATCATCATGAACTTGCAGGCGGGCGAAAGCGCGGGGGAGAGTTTCTCATGACCCCAGCCGCGCGTGAGCGCGTTAATGACGATGCCGAGCACGGCGGGGATGGCGATCATAAAGGCCATGTCTTGCATCATGCTCGGCACGTCGATCGAGACGGTGGCGCCCAGCAGGAGCTTGAGCGTAAGGGGAATCGTCACAGGCGAGATAACCGAGGACGTCAGGATAATGGTGAGCGCGAGCGGGCCGTTGCCGCCGAACATGCTAATCCACATAAAGGCAGTGACTGCCACGGGTACGCTGTACTCGAGCACGATGCCGCAGACAAGGTTGGGGTTGGATCCAAAGAATAACGATCCCATGGCATAAGCTGCGATAGGGATAAGCACCGCCGAGACAAATAACGCCAAAATCAGATGCAGGGGACGGCGGAACACCTCAGCCACCTGATGAAAGGTGTTGCTGAGCGCACCCTGAAACGTCATGAAAGCAAACAAGGTGGGAACGATGGGCTTAAGTACGCCGATCTGCTGGGGAAAGAGCACGCCGAGCGTCACGCAAATCGGAACGATGACCTGCATGTGCCCCGCGAGAAACTTGCCCAGTCCAACCCATTGCTTCATATACTCTTGTGACTCCCTTTGCTCGTGAATCCGTTTTGAATGGATATGCTAGACGCTCGCATGCGTTCGTGCGTCAGAAACGCTCGAATATTTCGAGGTTATTACCGGCATCGTTTACCGAAACCGCGGCGTGCTGCGGCGATTTGCGTCCGCGCTGCACGGTATAATAAATCCGTTCAACAGATCTGCCTGCCGAAGCGGGCATACACAGAGGACTCATCGCTATGAACCGTGAGAGGTATCGCGGCGACCTGCCCCTATCGGGGGTGGGCGCCTATGTCATCGCTTAAGACAACGCATCGCTGGACGGTCGCTCAGCAAAATCCCGAACTCGAAAAGGAGCTTTCGGCTGGTCTGGGCATACCCGGGCTGGTGGCGCGCATTATGGTTGCGCACGGCATTACATCCATCGAGGAAGGCCAGCTGTTTTTGACGCCTTCGCTCGATCGCGACTGGGCCGACCCACTCATTATCCCGGGCATGTCGGTCGTTGCCGACCGCGTCGAGCGTGCCGTTCGCAACCACGAGCGCATCGCGGTCTTTGGCGATTTTGACGTTGACGGTATTACGTCGACCTGCCTGTTGACCGAGGCGCTGCGTACGTTTGGTGCCAATGTCACACCGTTTATTCCGCATCGCTTTGACGAGGGCTACGGTCTTTCGCGCGCGGCGCTCGACCGCGTCAACGGGCTCGCCCAACCCAACCTGATCGTGACCGTCGATAACGGCATTGCCGCCAAGGAAGAGGTCTCCTATCTGGAGAGCCTGGGGATCGATTTGGTGGTCACGGACCATCACGAGCCCTCCGATCAGGTGCCGCAGGGCGTGCCCCTGACCGACCCCAAGCTCGAGGACGAGGGCCCCTCGCGCGAGCTTGCCGGTGCCGGCGTGGCACTCATGCTGGTGCAAGTCCTGTGCGATCGTCTGGGCAAGCCGTCGTATTGGCGTTCGCTGATAGAGGTCGCGGCGCTGGGCACCGTGTCCGACATGATGCCGCTGACGCCCGAGAACCGCGCGCTGGTCGCCGAGGGCATCCAGCA
>CABUZE010000223.1 GCA_902495955.1 uncultured Collinsella sp.
AGCGTTTTCAAGCGGCTTGCGGGTGAGGCCGCGCCACATACGCGTCTTATGGTCAAAGCAGGGGATAAACTGCTTCTGCTGGGCGCTTTCGGCACTTTGCGGACGCTGGAGCTCAACACCTAGATCCTGCTCGAGCCATTGGATGGCCTGAGGAATACCGTGGACAAACGTCTGGACGAGTTCGGGGTCGGCAACGTCGCCGCCGACGGTCTGGATGGTGTCGATGAGGTCCTGCTCGTCGTCTTCGTCGACGGGACCGATGAGGCCGAGGCCCCAGGTACCCGGGAAGAAGCTCGATCCACTCATAGTCTTGCCGGCGCTTGCCACAGTGACGGTTGCACCCGTGCGTGCTGCTTCGATGGCGGCGCAAAGGCCCGCAATGCCAGATCCAATTACCAGTACATCAGTCGATTCCATCGGATTCCTTTCTCGTCCGGCGCATTGTCGCACGGGTGATCGGCAAATGTCTTGCAAAGGACTCACGTTTCGGTAAAGGGCAAATATGGCAGGTGGGCGTCAAGAGTGTCCGATCGCTCTGCCCCCATCCCCTCAATAAGTTGCGGTGAAATAGGGACTGTTTTGGCATGTGAAGGCGTTTTTCAGTCCGTATATCACCGCAACTGATATACCGGTGATGGACTACTTTATGGCAGCGTGAATAAAAAAGAGCCGCCACCTCGAAAGGTAGCGGCTCCAAAGCTCAACTATATGAGCATCGCGCAAGCGCGATTAGGCCTTGAGGGCCTCCTCGACGGCGACAGCGCAGGCGACGGTGGCACCGACCATGGGGTTGTTACCCATGCCGATGAGACCCATCATGTCGACGTGCGCAGGCACGGAGGAAGAACCGGCGAACTGGGCGTCGGAGTGCATGCGGCCCATGGTGTCGGTCATGCCGTAAGAGGCAGGGCCGGCGCCCATGTTGTCCGGGTGCAGGGTACGGCCAGTGCCGCCACCAGAAGCGACGGAGAAGTACTTCTTGCCAGCCTCGAGGCGCTCCTTCTTGTAGGTGCCAGCGACGGGGTGCTGGAAGCGCGTCGGGTTGGTGGAGTTACCGGTGATCGAGATGTCGACGTTCTCGTGCCACATGATGGCAACGCCCTCGCGGACGTCGTCGGCGCCGTAGCAGTTGACGGCGGCGCGGGGACCATCGGAGTAGGGGATGGTCTCGACGACCTTGAGCTCGCCCGTGAAGTAGTCGAACTGGGTCTTCACGTAGGTGAAGCCGTTGATGCGGGCGATGATCTGAGCGGCGTCCTTGCCCAGACCGTTGAGGATAACGCGCAGCGGCTTCTTGCGAGCCTTGTTGGCGTTCAGAGCCAGGCCGATAGCGCCCTCAGCGGCAGCGAAGGACTCGTGGCCAGCCAGGAAGGCGAAGCACTCGGTGTCGTCGGAGAGCAGCATAGCGCCCAGGTTGCCGTGGCCCAGACCGACCTTGCGGTCCTCGGCGACGGAGCCGGGAACGGTGAAGGCCTGGATGCCCTCGCCGATGATGGCGGCAGCCTCAGAAGCGGTCTTGGCGCCACGCTTGACAGCGAGAGCGCAGCCGAGGGTGTAGGCCCACTCGGCGTTCTGGAAGGCGATGGACTGGGTGTTGTTGACGATCTCACGCGGGGTGAAGCCCTTGTCGGTGCAGATCTGCAGAGCTTCCTCGAGGGAGGCGATGCCGTTGTCGGCGAGGCACTTGTTGATCTTGTCAGCGCGGCGCTCGTAACCTTCGAACGTAACAGTCATAGTTATTTCCCTCCCTTTCTACTCGTGAACCGGGAACACGCTGGCGACGGAGTGAGTCTCCTCGTCGGTGCGCGGGTCGATGTACTTGGCAGCGTTCTCCCACTGACCATAGTGGCCCATAGCGCCAGCGATGGCCTCCTCGGGGGTCTTGCCGGCCTTGACGGCGTCGGTGAACTTGCCGAGGTTCAGGAACTCGAATGCGATGATCTCGTTCTTGTCGTTGAGAGCCATGCGGGTGACGTAGCCCTGAGCGAGCTCGAGGTAACGAGCGCCCTTGGCCTTGGTGCCGAACATGGTGCCGACCTGAGAGCGAAGGCCCTTGCCGAGGTCGTCGAGGGAGGCGCCCACGGGCAGGCCGCCC
>CABUZE010000224.1 GCA_902495955.1 uncultured Collinsella sp.
AGATCGCGCGAGACGCAGCACTTATAGACCCACACGGTAATGAACGCGGCGATATAGGCCGAGAACAGACCGCGCGTGCCCATGCTGGTGCAATCGAAGACCGAAAGCTCGGAGCCGTTGAACTTGGTGGTGAACTGCGTGACTGCGAGCAGCAGCATGCTGCACTGGGCGGCCACCATGGTGGAACCGTCGTTGAGCACTTTGCCGGCGGGCATGCGACGGTTCATGGAAGCCGTGAAGTTCTTGGCAGTGGTGCCGGCAACCATGATGCCCATGACGCCCATGGTGAAGTTGTAGAGCTTGTTGCACCAGTCGATGAGCGGCTGGGGCAGCGTGACGCCGACTACGCCGGGAAGGGTGGCAATGAGCAGAAAGATCGAAGAGGTGAGGACAATGGGCATGCACCCAAGGAATCCGTCCTTGATGGCCTGGAGGTATATGTTCCTCGAGATCTTCTCAAAGAACGGTTGATGCTTTTCGAGCATCTTTACGATGGCGTCCATAGAGCTCCTTTGCTACTTGATGCGCGATGCATGTGGATGGAACTGGTCGTCGATGGATGGTCAGGACTGCCCGGAAACCTTCCTGCTTAAGGAAGGCATTGCGAAATGACAACGTTGTCATTTCGTTAATGACAACGTAAGACATTTTTGGAAGAGCAACAAGGATATACGGGTGAGCGGTCGATATTGTTCGGTAAACGGTTGATTTATCAGTCAGGCAGGTAGTGTATGCTAGAACGCAAAAACAAGCGATGTAAAACCGACTGGAGAAGCAGTGGCAACGATGGACAAGAAAAATGTCTCAATGAATGATGTGGCGATTGCCGCTGGTGTTTCTCTCAAGACGGTTTCGCGCGTGATTAACGAGCCCGATAGCGTGCGAGAGTCGACACGCGATAAGGTTCATTCGGCCATGGAGGCGCTCGGGTTTCGAGCCAACTTTGCCGCGCGTTCGCTCAAGTTGGGCCGTTACGGGTGCATCGGCGTCGTGCTGTTCCACTTGTCGGGCGGTGCCGTGGACATGATCGACGGTATCGCCGATGCCGCCGAAGAGCGAGGCTTTGCTCTTACGATGATCAAAAAGCGGGCGGGGGAGAAGATGACCCTTGCCGAAGCGGCGCGTAGGATGTCGCAGCTCCCCGTCGACGGCATGATTTTCAACCTGCGCCAGATGGTCGATGACTTTGATACCTTTGAGGCGCCGAAAGACCTCAAGACGGTGATTATCACACCGATGGAACATCCTACCTGCTCTACCGTCAGTGACGACCAAGGGGGCGGCGCGCGCATGGCGTGCGAGTACTTCTTGAACCACGGGCACAAGAACGTGTACTTCGTCTCTGGTAAGAAAGAGTCACTGTCGAGCCAGTGCCGTATGAAAGGTTGGCGAGCGGCACTCGAGGCACGTGGCATTGAGCCGCCCGAGCCTCTGCAAGGCGATTGGAATGCGGATAGTGGCTATGCCGCGGGCCTTGTGCTTGCCGATAAACCCGATTGCACGGCGGTCCTCGCTGCTAACGACTGCATGGCAAACGGCGTGATGATGGCTCTACGTGACAAAGGGCTCAATGTGCCCGACGACGTGTCCGTGATCGGCTTCGACGATGAGCTCTACAAGACGATTCCCAACTCGATTCTGACGTCGGTGAAGTTTCGCCACCGCGAACTGGGCATCCGTGCGCTTAACGAGGTCGTCGCAGGTCTGGAAGCCCCGAGCTCCAGAAGTCGTACGCTCGTCTCGGGCGTGTTGGTCGAGCGTTCCAGCGTAAAGGACTTGCGGGCGTAGACGTGCTCGGCCTATTCCGTTTGTCTCGATCTGTAACAACTAGACGGTCAAAAGTGGTCTACATGTTACAGATTGAGATTTTCGGCTTGGCCTGTGCGTTCATCTCGATCTGTAACAGCTAGGACCGAAAAACTCGGCTAGATGTTACAGATTGAGATGAACAGGAGGACGGGTGCGGTCTAAACAAAATGGCCCGCGCATCACACATCGATGCACAGGCCATTTATTGTCTGCAAGCGGCAGGTGGTGTCAGCGTCTTATGCCTCGAGGTTTTCCTCGATCCAGGCGACGGCACCCTTGGGATCC
>CABUZE010000225.1 GCA_902495955.1 uncultured Collinsella sp.
CAAACGGCGCCACCAGCCCCAAGACAACGCCGATAGGCGACAACGACGCAACGGCCAGCACAACGCTGCAGATACCGCTCGACAACAGCAGAAATGCCAGACGAACCGCGTTATCCTCAATAGCAAGCCCAAGGCGATCTGCGGGGATCAGCGACGCCCACGAGCGGGCAATTTTTGTCAGCAGGTCGTTTTCCGCCAACTCACGCGGCAGCTTCTCCGCCATCGATTCGAGCGTCTGGCGCGCCAGCTCCGCCGGCGGCATCCGCGGCACACGAGGCTCTGCCCCACACGCCGTCGCGACAGAAAGCCCCGCCAAACCCCCTACGACGAGGGGCACAGCGATCTCCATTCGTCCACCTCCTCTTGCGTGAGCGTTCCCGACCGCAAGCCCTCCGCAATAAACGGCGGCTCGCGGTCGAGCGTCCAGGTGCGTTCGGCGGCATCGAACGTCACGTAGCGCTCGAGCTCAACGCCGCCCGACGCGCCGCGGTGAACCCCCGAATATGAGGCCACAAAGCGCCTACCATCTGCATGACGCTCGGACATCACGATGCCATCGAGCGCCATGGCGATCTGCTCTTCGATAAGCTCACTCGGCAAATCGATGCCGTAGCGCGCAAGCAGCGTCAGGCGAACCACGGTCTCCTGCTCGGTACCCGCATGGAGCGTGGTGAGCGAGCCGTCGTGGCCCGTGTTCATGGCCTGCAGCATGTCGCAGCACTCGGCACCGCGCACCTCGCCCACGACGATGCGATCGGGGCGCATACGTAGAGCATTGGTCACTAGGTCGCGAATCGTCACCGCACCCTCGCCCTCGATTGACGCCTCACGCGCCTCCAGACGAACAACGTGTGGGTGATGTGCAAACTTGAGCTCGGCGGAATCCTCGATCGTCACGATGCGCTCGCCGGTAGAAATCTCGCACGACAGCGCGTTGCGCAGCGTGGTCTTGCCCGACCCCGTGCCTCCCGCAACCGCCAAGTCCTGCCGCAACGACACCGCGCACGACAGCAACTGCGCATACCAAAGCGGCAGTGACCCCAACCCCACAAGCTCGTCCAACGAACAGATACGGTCCGAGAACTTACGGATGGTAAGGATTGGCCCGTCGATCGCCACGGGTGGAATCACCGCGTTGACGCGATAACCCGTCTTGAGGCGGGCATTGACGATGGGGCTACGCTCGTCGATACGACGGCCGAGCGGCGAGATGATGCGGTCGATGAGCACACGGATCTGCTCGTCGTCCTCAAACGCGTGCTCGATGGGATACAAAACGCCACTGCGCTCAAAAAAGGCAGAGCGACAGCCGTTGATCATGATTTCGGTAACGGTGTCGTCCTCGATGAGCGGCTGCAGCGGTCCCAGGCCCACCACGTCATCTAGAATCTCGTCGATGATGGTCTCACGCTCAGGCGTCGCCAAGTCGGTCGGCTCTTCCACGTTGAGCGCCGCTTCCACCGCCGGACGCAGCTCAGAGCGGGCAAGGGCCGGGTCGACGTAGGCACTGATGCGCGCCACCTCGTCGTAGCCCATGCGGTCCATCACCGCACGCTTGGTGCGGCGTTTAACGGCACGGTGGCGTCCCGCATCAACGGGAGCAGCCGCGGCGGCCGCGCCGGCGGCTTTAATCCTCGTCTGCAAACTCATCGCGAATCACCCTCACGCGACCAGGGAAGACGGATGCGCGGGCGCTCGGTGCGGGTCGCGCGGTCAGCGACCATATCGCTCCAAGGACCAATGGCGCAGCCCAGCTCCACGAGCATCTCGCGCGTGGCCTCGCGCACGCTGGTCGCAAAAGCGCTCGTCTGACCCACTGCCTCGTCGGCGCGACCGAATGCCATGAGCGCGGCCAAGTCCTGACCGCCATCGGCAATGCGAATCTTGGAGCTCAGTGCGCAGGCAATCTCAAAGCGCATGGCGACGTCCTCGTCGGCACCGCGCGCACCAAACCGGTTGAACACGGCGCTCATGCGCGTGCGCGGCACGCCCACACGGCTCGCCAGCTCAATGACGCGCGAAGCGGATGTCGCGGACGATACCGCCGCATCGCCTACGACCAGGCAACGGTCGCTCGCCGCCACCGCG